>CAVDFY010000150.1:0-2117 GCA_963607925.1 bacterium | reverse complement strand
TTATTATATTTATATATATTTATTTTATGTTCTATTTTTGAATCTTTTATCTTTGATGATACCATATTTCCATATATAACATCAAAACATTTTATTGCATCTTCTAGCGAATTAAAATTAAAATATGTATTTAACGTTTCTTCTAAGATAAAACTATTTGATAAGATCCAATCGTTGTAGTCTTTTGTTCTAGTATCTTTGTCTCTTCCTCTTATAGTTTCAAATTCACTATTTTCTGCATTTTCAATTAATATGATTGTTCCATTATCTTTTAGAATTCTTTTAAGTTCGTTTAATGCACTAGTTCTTTCATTTATATCAGTAATTGTACCAAGTACCCATGAAGATACTATTAAATTAACTTTATTACTTTCAAGATTTATATTTGATAAGTTAGAACAAATAAACTTAGTACTTTCTTTTTTACTTTTTAGTTTTGCTTTAGAAAGTTGTTTTTCTGATAAGTCTATTCCAATGTATTCTTTTCCTGATGTTTCTAAAACGTTTAAAAACTTACCAGTTCCACATCCTGCATCTAATACTATTTTATCTTTTGAAATACTTTTTAGATAGTTTGATACTTTATTTTCACCATCTTCTGCGATACTGAATATTTCATAGAAGTCATTATCATCGTAATATGCTTTTGATTCTTTTGACAGGTTCTTCATATAGTGTTTCCTCTTTATTTTCTATTGTTTCTGGATATATCATATCTACTATATATTTAGCTATATTTTGGGGTTTGCCAATTGCTGGTCTAAAATGCATGTGTACTCCTGGTACTGTGTTTATTTCTATTATTCTATAGCTTTTATCATCTTGTGGTTGAGTGATGTCTTTTGTCATAAAATCTATGCCAACATATGGAAGTCCAGGGAATGCATCTAATACTTTTAATCCTATTTTTATTACGCTTGGATGTACTCTATCAGTATAGTCTTCACATATTCCGCCCATAGCCACATTTGAGTTCGGTCTTAAATAAACTTTCTCATTTTCTTTTGGAATGCTTTCTAGAGTTAAACCTTTTTTATGAATATATTTTAGTAGTTCATCATCTACTAGTATTTCGCATAATGCATTTGTTCTTGGATGCATTCTATCATAGTTTTCTTTTTTTATTAGATAATCTATCGTATGAATTCCATCTCCATATACGTGTGCTGGATCTCTTAGAAGCACTGCATAGTCACCTTTTTTAGTTACAAATACTCTGTATTCTTTTGCTTCAAAGTATTCTTCTATTACTACTTCTGATAATTCTCCAGTGTGTTCAATGATCTTATCAAGTGCTTCATCTATCTCTTTTTCACTTTGTAAATCAGTATAAACATCATATCCGTGAGAACCATGTACTGGTTTTATTACTACTGGGCAATTTAAAACTGCAAATGCTTCTTTAATATATTCTCTATCTCTTGCTTTGAATGTTTCTCCTATTGGTACAGATATTCCATTTCTCAATAAATTCTTTTTAGTAAATCCTTTATCTCCAGCTAAAATGGATAGATTATATGGCATTATAGATGAATCTCTATCATATATTAGTTCATCATGTCCTTTATAAGATGCTCTTATTATTTCACTTTTTTCATCTATTACTTCTACTGATATACCTCTTTTAAGCATTTCATATATAAAAATCTTTTGATTAGAATGTAAATTTTTATATATGTTTTCCATTATTTAAAGCCTCTTTTAAGTGACATAATTGCTGCATCTAATTTTTCATTTTGACCTTTTAGTAGTTCTACTAAATGTTGTTCTTTTTCTTTTTGTTTTGCTTCTTCAGCTAATTGTTTTAGTGTGGCAATTTTTTCTTTTGTTTCATTAATAAGAGTATTAAGTTCAGCACTTGGATTTTGTCTTTCAACATCAGAAACTGATGCTTCTAACATATTTATTAAATCATCTATTTCTCTTAAGTTATTATACTTTATTGGAGTTTTTGGTGCTGGTTTACTACTTGTATAATCTGCAACTCTACTTTCTCCCCAATCATTTCTACTTTCACTACTAACAACTGCACTTTTTTTACTAGTGATTACTGTTCTACTTTCTCCACTACTTGCTCTACTTTCACTACTATTAGTGTTACTTCTTCCATAGAATGC
>CAVDFY010000149.1:0-4038 GCA_963607925.1 bacterium | reverse complement strand
TATATCACCTAATCTATTATATGTAAATAATAATCTTTTGTCCTAAAAATTAAACATTAACCATTCTGGTTTAAATACCATCAGCACTCCAATAATTATCATAATTAATCCACCTATTAGATGAGAGTATTTTCCATATTTATTTGATATTGCTTTAATTTCAAGTGTTTTCATTGCAATTACAAATATTATAATGTCATCAATCATGAAGAAAAGTACATATAAAAGTGAATATAATATTTGTCCAACTTTGCTTACTTCATTAATTGCTAGTATTTGTGTAAACATTACTGGAAGTCCAAGAGAACATAATAATTCTATAATGTTTACTGATGCTGCTAATAATATAATTCCTAAAATTGCTAAAATGAATGATTTTTCTTTTATAATTTTCTGAATTGATTTTATTATTCTTTTTCTATTTTTATTATCAACAACCTCACAGCCATCATCTTTTCTAAAGAAAAAATTTACTACTTGTAAGACTCCGAAGAGTACTGCAAAAAATGATATTGCTACTCTTATGTACAAAACTTTATTTAAAAATACAGCTAAGTTTAGCCACGAAAGTAAAAATAAGAAATATACTAACGCTGATGATGCTAAGAATGTAATGCCAAGTATCCACATTCTTTTTTTATTTTTCATTCCAAGCAACATTGAAATTAAGAATAATAATATCCACATTGCACATGGATTAAATCCGTCAACTGCTCCTATTAGTATTGCAGAAAGGCCAATAGATACATCTTTTGCTTCTCTTGTTCCAAGTAGTGGTATTTTTACTTTTGTATCTTCATATTTTGTTTCATCTTGACCGCTTTCTCTTTCTGATACTACTCCTAGATATATACCTACTTTATCTTTATAATTTATATTACTATAGTACTCTACCGCGTTTCTTATTCTCTCTGGTGTGAGATCTTTATCGAACCCGCTAATTACAGATTCTCCTATTATCAAATATGGAATTCCATTTGATTTATCATTCAATATTTCATGAACTTTAGAATATTTTTCTTGGTTATCTTTATCGTACCAAACTTCATATCTGTGAATTTTTATATTTTTGTTTTTTTCTAAGTATGTTTTAAACCATTCTTCCTCTTCAGCACAGTGTGGACAACCATCACCATAGAATAAATATATATTCAAGTCTTTTTCACTTCCAAAAATAACACATGGAATAAACATAATTAAAAATAGTAATATGTATGTTAATTTTTTCATAATTCTCCTTCTATTATTTTTATAAATTCTTCTTTTTTATGCTCACCACATAATCTTGTAATTTCCTTGTCATCTTTATAGAAAATAAATACAGGTAATATTTTTCCTATATTAAATTTTTCAATATCGTCAAAGTCGTAATCGTAATCTTCAAAATCAATGTTTTTATACTCTAATTTTAACTCATTAATTATTTTATTCATTATTATGCATGATGGACATCCTAATGAATTAATCTTTACTATTTTCATAATTACTCCTAATTCAAAGTCTTTGATTTTTGTATCTTATAAGTACATTTTACAATAAACTTTCTGCTAAATAATCTATTTGCAAATACTCCCAATTTTATTGTAAAGCCAGGTATTATTATCAATTTATTTTTCTTCATACACTTTAATGTATACTTTACAACATCTTTACTTTGAAGTGATTTTACTCCAAACTTAACATGAGCTCTTGCATTAAATCCGGTATCAACTGGGCCAGGACATAATATATGAATTTTTACCTTACTTTTATCATGTCTTAATTCTTCATAAATTCCCATACTCAAGTTATAAACATATGACTTCGTTGCATAATATGTTGACATTAATGGACCTGGTTCGAATGCGGCAGATGACGCTACATTAAGTATTTGACCATGATCTTTTTTTACAAAATCTTGCAAAAATAGTTTTGTTAAAATGTGATATGTTACTATATTTAAATCTATCATATTTAGTTCGTTATCTAGGTCAGTCTCAGTAAATTTACCAAATGTTCCAAAGCCAGCATTATTGATTAATAAGTCTACTTTTCCTTCATATTTATAATACAACTTATAAACATTTTCTTTTACACTTAAGTCCATTACTTCAATTTCTACATTTGTTTTTAACTCTTTTGCTAATTTTTCTAATTTTTCTTTCGATCTTGCTACTAAGACTAAATCATAGCCTTCTTTTGAAAACTCTTTCGCAAAATCAGCACCTAAACCATTAGATGCACCTGTTATTAATGCTATCATTAAATCACCTATTAATTATTTTAGCATAGATTATTTCTAAAAAAAAGAATTATATATTTTGATTAATAGATAATGCAAATTAAAAGAAGTTACTACTTAGCAACTTCTTCTGCTCTTGTTTCTCTTATAACAACAACTTTAATTGTTCCAGGGTATTGCATTGTATCTTCAATTTTATCTTTAATTTCTCTTGCTATTTTATAGCTTGATAAATCATCGATTTCATCTGGTTTAACCATAACACGTAGCTCTCTTCCTGCTTGCATAGCAAATGTTTTTTCTACGCCTTCCATTGAGTTTCCAATACTTTCTAATTCTTCAAGTCTTTTAACATAATTTTCTAACGAATCATTTCTAGCACCTGGTCTTGATGCACTTAAAGCATCTGCAACTGCAACTAATTCTGAAATTATATATTCAGCTTTTTTATCACCATGGTGAGATTCAATTGCATTGATAACCACCTTATCCTCTCCATGTTTTTTAGCAACATCCGCTCCAATTTCAACATGGCTTCCTTCAACCTCAAAATCAATAGCTTTTCCTATATCATGAAGTAATCCTGCTCTTTTTGCAAGTTGTACATTTTCACCTAATTCGCTTGCCATAAGTCCTGCTAAATGAGCAACTTCTTTACTATGAGCTAACGCATCTTGTCCATAACTTGTTCTAAATGCTAGCTTACCAACTAGTTCTACTATTTCAGGATCAACCTTAGATATTCCTAATTCGAATAAAGCTTCTTCACCTTTTTCACGAATTATTTTTTTATAATCTTCGCAAACTTTATCATATAATTCTTCTATTCTTGCTGGATGAATTCTTCCATCTTTGATTAGTGTTTCTAATGTTACTTTTGCTATTTCTCTTCTTAATGGATCAAATGATGATAAAACAATTACTTCCGGGGTATCATCTATTATTAAATCGACGCCTGTTACTGCTTCGATTGTTCTAATATTTCTACCTTCTCTTCCAATTATTCTACCTTTCATTTCATCATTAGGTAATTCAACAGTACTTACTGTTTGTTCACTTGTAACATCGCTTGAATATCTTTGCATGCTTGAAACTATTAATTCTTTTGCTTTTCTATCTGCTTCAAGTTTAGCTGCATCTTCGCGTTCTTTTAAATAGATTGAAATTTCTTTTCCCATTTCATCTTCTACTTTTTTTAGTATTGTCTCTCTAGCTTTCTCTTTTGAGAAACCTGAGATTTTTTCTAAAAGAGCAATTTGCTCCTTTATGATACTCTCCATTTTTGCATCTTTTTCTTGAATTTCTTTTTGTTGTGCTAATAAATCTTTATCTTTTTGATCTAAGTTTTTTTCTCTTTCAGTTAATAATTCATCACGTTTATCTAAACTTTTCTCTCTGTTATCAATTCTTTGATTTAGTTCATTAAGTTCTTTTTTCTTTTCCTTAATTTCTGCATCAGTTTGATTTTTTAACTTGTAACTTTCTTCTTTTAACTCAAGAATGCCATCTCTTTTTGCTTTTTCTGCTTCCTTTTTAGCATCTTGAATTAGTTTATCAGCTTCTTTTTGTGCTGCGCTTACTTTTAACTTGTTTATAATTATCATTATGAAAGCGCCCACAAGCAATCCAACTACTACAAGCAAAATGGAGATAATTACATTGTCCATAATTTTCCTCCATTACTTTCTAGAAGTCTATTAAACCTCTATTTCTATTGTAAAATTTTTGTGTTTTAAAGTCAACAATATTTTTATAGTTAAAAAAGCAGGCCTAATTTTAGCCTACTTTTGTCTTCAATCTTCTATGTTTTAATTTTT
>CAVDFY010000148.1:0-4795 GCA_963607925.1 bacterium | reverse complement strand
TGTTGAGAATGGATTATCACTCGCACATTTATTGTATCACTTTGATGATCAAAAAGAAAGATTGTTAACAAAAATTTGCTTTGTCAACAGTCTGGAACATCTTTAATAGATGTTTTTTTATTAAAAAATTTTAAAAATAAATTGAATTTTTTTATATAAAATAATATACTTAAATTAAGATAGGTAGGTAGTATTAATGAGTAAGAAAATAAATGAAGGATTAATACTTGATGATGATGACGTAGTTAAAGCAGGGGATGATGGTTTAACTGAAGTAACTGAAAAAAATTTAAAAGAGCTTGCTGATCAGTTACAGTTTGATACTTTAGCACAAGAATGTATTGTTGAAGATTTATGTAAATCATATAATATAAGTCGTGAAGATATGTTTGTGCTTATTCATGAACTTAAAAAGAGAGGAAATAATGTTGTAACAATGAATACTTCAGCTTCTCTTGATGAAGGTAGTGAAGAAAAGACAACTGTTACATTAATTAGAAATTATGGACATGAACAGTTGATAAATGATTTATCATATGAGATAGAAAATAATGATAGTAGCATTAAATGTATGCTTATATCTGATACTAGATTTGGTAGTATATATCAACAAACTAGTATACTTAATGATATGTATTTAAAAGCTAAAGCAATGGGAGTTAAATATGTATTTCTTACAGGAGATGTAGTAGAAGGAGTATATAAAGGAGCTAAAAGTATATATAACTCAACTCTTCATAAAGATGGATATGATGATCAAGCCGATTATGTAGCTGCTTGTTTTCCTAGAGTTGATGGTATAACTACATATTTTGTTACTGGTGAACATGATTTATCATTTTTAAAAACTAAAGATAAAGTTGATATTGGAAATTTAATCGCTTCTAAAAGACCTGATATGATTTATTTAGGTCCAAGACGTAAAAAAGTTACATTTGTAAATGGTAGTGGAAATGGAAGTATATCACTTTATTTACAACATTCAAGTGGTAATGTTCCATATACTATAAGTTATAAACCACAACAAAAAATAGCAGCACTTAGAAATGAAGATAAAACTGATATATTAGTAACAAGTCACTTTGCTGCATGTGATTCATTTTTAAGACGTGGAGTTCGTTCTTATCAAGTTCCTACAGTAGTTGGAACAACAGATGAAATGAAAGATGCTAATACACCAGTATATAATACTGTTGGTAGTTGGGTAGTTACATTAAATAAAGATAAAAAAGGTAATTTAAGAAATACTTCTCAAATGTATATTCCATATTATCAAACAATTAGAGATGATTATAAAACATTTAAAACATTACATCTAACAGACCATGAATCTATATATTTAAGTCAACCAACTATTAGAGATGAAAAAGATAAAATTTATTCATGTATTAAAAGTGGCGAAAGCGTAGATAAAGTTTGTTCTAGACTTGGTATTTCTCCTTTGAAGTTTGGCGGTATGCTTGAAGAATTTAAACTAAAAGGTTATGATATTGATTTATCTGACAAGAAAGATGGAAAAATAATTATAAAGAAAAATAAGAGTAAAGTTGGTAAAGTTATAAAACCTCAAATGGATGAACTTACTCATATTAGACAAACTTGGATATCAGATACTCATTTTTGTAATGAAGCTCAACAACTTGGACTTGTAAATCAAATATATAAAGAAACTCGCGATAAAGGAATAACTACTGTATTACATTTTGGCGATGTGCTTGATGGAGATTATCATAATAGACCGGAGCATCAATATGCATTATTTAGACAAGGTGCTTCAAGACAACTTGATTATATAGTTAATTATTATCCTAAAGTTGAAGGAGTTGATACATATTTTATAACAGGTACTCATGATCAAACACATGCTAAGAATGGTGGGTTATTTATGGGACCAGCTATAGAAAGACTTAGACCTGACTTACATTTTATGGGGGATGATAAAGGAATGTTTAGCCCTAAAGAAAGCCCTAAGACTCTTGAAGAAATGTATCATCCGGGTGGTGGATGTGCATCAAGTTTATCATATAAGATGCAAAAGTATATAGATAAGATGGAACCAGGATGCAAACCAAATATACTTGGTAGTGGACACTTTCATCAAAGCCATATGATGGCATATAGAAATGTAATAGCATTCTTAATACCATGTTTAACTGCTAAGACTAATTTTGCTATAAGGCAAGGACTTGAAAATACTATGGGAGCATACTTTATAGATATGTATGTTAACTCAAAAGGTGAAATTGAAATGTTAGAATTTGAAGAAAAAAGATTTACACCTAAAGATTGTAAGAAAGATGATTTTTTAAAAACAAAACAACTAGTATTGAAAACAAAATAATATTGTGCTAAAATACATTTATTGAGCGATGATAGTGTGATGGTAAAGCACTTAGGCTATAGATTTAAAGTGATTCTTCTAGAATAAGTAAGGTGGAACCGTCCTTTAGGACCCTTACAAAGTTTTAGAAGTTTTTTATTTATTGGAGGTAAGTCATGAAGATAGAGGGAATAAGACAATTAGATCAAAATTTTTATGAAACAATAACTGTTAGAGATGGTGTTATTAAAGTAAGTGGTAAAGTATTAAATACAGTTACACTTGGTAAAAGTTTCAGTGAATCATTACGAGGGAAAACTGATGAAGAAATTAGAAAATCTGTTATAGAATATTTTATGAATTATAATAGACTTAACTTTATTTCAGATGATTTTAGTAGAATAACTGGACCTATATATTACGTGGGATCAGAAAGTGGTAAATTACTACTTATTAGTGATCGAACTAGTGAAGAAGAGAAAAAAAGAATATTAGATAAATATGTGAGAGATAGATATTATTTCTTATATAATCATCCTAGTGATATATATGGACTTAATGTTAACTATGGAGAAACTAGTTCACACTCTATAACTAGAAGTGGCTCAGTTAAATTTAATTTATCTCGTAGTAATGGTAAATTATCTGAATATGAAAGTGATTTTGTAGAAACATTCTTAAATGAGATATTTAGAGATGAAGTAATAATGGTTGTTAAACCTAAAGACGCTGAAGACTATAATAGTAACTATGAGTTGGTTGCTAATGGTAAAAGAGTAATTCTTGGTTTAATGAATAAAGATATATTAAAAAAAGTAGAAGAACATAATAAAAGATGTGAAAAATTAATAAAAGAAAGAGAAGAAGTAAGAAAATTACAACTAAAAATGGAGGGATTTTAATGGAAAAGAAAATAACTATGGAAGAACTTACTAATTATTGTAAGAATTATGGATATATCTTCCAAGGAAGTGAAATATATGGAGGACTTGCTAATACTTGGGATTTTGGACCTTTAGGTGCAATTCTTAAAAATAATATAAAGATGGCTTGGACTAAAAAGTTTATTCAAGAGGATGTTAATAATGTAGCTTTAGATTCTGCTATACTTATGAATCCTAAAACTTGGGAAGCTAGTGGACACTTAAAAACTTTTAGTGACCCACTAATTGATTGTAAACATTGTAAAACTCGTCATAGAGCAGATAAATTACTTGAAGATTTAGGAGTAGAAGATGCTGGAAAATTCAGTAATGAAGAATTAATGAATTATATTAGAGAACATAAAGTAGTTTGTCCTAACTGTGGAAGTAGTGACTTTACTGATATTAGAAATTTTAACTTAATGTTTAAGACATTCCAAGGAGTTACAGAGGATGCTAAAAGTACTGTATATTTAAGACCAGAAACAGCTCAAGGAATATTTGTTAACTTTAAGAATGTAGAACGTAGTATGAGACTTAAATTACCATTTGGTATAGCTCAAATAGGTAAATCATTTAGAAATGAAATTACACCAGGAAACTTTATATTTAGAGTACGTGAATTTGATCAAATGGAACTTGAATTTTTCTGTAAACCAGGAACAGAACTTGATTGGTTTAAACATTATAAAGAATATTGTAAAAACTTCTTATTAAGTCTTGGTATTAAGGAAGAAAATTTAAGACTTAGAGATCATGAAAAAGAAGAATTAAGTTTTTATAGTAACGCTACTACTGATATAGAATATAAATTCCCATTTGGATGGGGAGAACTTTGGGGAATCGCATCAAGAACTAATTATGATTTAACTCAACATATGAAAGTTAGTTGTCAAAGTTTAGAATATTTAGATCCTGAAACAAATGAAAAATATATTCCTTATGTAATAGAACCATCACTAGGAGTAGAAAGATTATTCTTAACTATATTATGTGACAGCTATGAAAAAGAAAAACTAAGTGATACTGATGAAAGAGAAGTATTAAGATTACATCCTTTCTTAGCTCCAATTAAAGTAACAGTACTTCCACTAGTAAAAAAATATCATAGTGAAAAAGCTATGGAAGTATATAAAGAAATATCTAAACACTTTATGTGTAGTTATGATGAAACAGCATCAATTGGTAAACGTTATAGAAGAGCTGATGCAGTCGGAACACCATTCTGTGTTACTGTAGATGATGAAACTATTAATAATGGTACTGTAACTGTTAGAAATAGAGATACTATGGAACAAGAAACTATTAAATTAGAAGATTTAAGAAATTATATTGAAGAAAGAATAGAATTCTAGAAATTATATAATTTCTTTTTATGTAAAAATTTGTCATTTTTTCTTGTTAAATTTATTAATTTAATTATTGATACATATTCGTTATTGTGTTAAAATGGTATTGTAGTACGAGAATAAGGAGGAACACTTATGGGATTTATTAATAATATATTTAAACCTGAAGATGGTGAAGAATATACAGAAGATGATATTAAAGA
>CAVDFY010000147.1:0-2469 GCA_963607925.1 bacterium | reverse complement strand
TTCTAAAATTTCCACTTATAATTCCAACATTCTTACCATCTTTAGCAAGCATAAACTGAACACATTTAACATTAAATTCTTGAGCAAGTTCGCTTAAAAATATTTCATTAAAAATATAATCAGTCTTAAAATAAAATAACTTTCCATGTAAAAGATACCAATTAGTATAAAACTGAAATAGTTCACTATTAATTTTTAATAATTTAGCTAAATCTGTTTCACTAAGTTCAGTAACTTGATTAAATCTTTTACCAGATATATCAATAATATCCTTTTTACCATCTTTTGTTATAGAAACATTATTAAACATATAATCCCCTTTAAACGCCATTATTATAACACTATTATATTCTTTTGTAAAATAAAAGAACTAATTATATTAGTTCCAATAATTTAGACTACTCAATATCAAATAAAGTTCTTTGATTATTTATTTTAAATTCTCTATATGCTTTTTCTGTTATTATTCTTCCTCTACTAGTTCTTTTTACGTACCCTTCTTGAAGCAAGAATGGTTCTATAACGTCTTCTATAGTAGTAGCCTCTTCGCCAATAGATGATGCAATACTTTCAATACCTACTGGTCCACCATTAAATTTTTCAATAATGCTCATCAAATATTGAACGTCAGCTATATCTAAACCAGATTCATTAATTTTAAGCCTTGTAAGAGCTTTTTTAACTAGTTCTAATGTTATTACACCATTTCCTTCTACTAAAGCAAAATCGCCCACTCTTTTAAGTAATCTATTTGCAATTCTTGGAGTCTTTCTACTTCTAATAGCAATTTCATGAGCAGCATCCTCTTCTATTTCTAAATCTAGTACTCTAGCACTTCTCTTAACAATCTCAGCAAGTTCTTCATCACTATAGAATTCAAGTTTACACATAATACCAAATCTATCTCTCAAAGGAGCACTTAAGTCACCACTACGAGTAGTAGCTCCAATTAAAGTAAATGGTGGTAAATCTATCTTAATACTACGACTTTGGCCTTCTCCTCCAATGATTATATCTAGCTTAAAGTCTTCCATCGCACTATATAAAATCTCCTCTATATATCTTGGAATTCTATGTATTTCATCTATAAATAACACGTCATTTGGTTCAAGAGTAGAAAGTATAGCAGCGAGGTCCCCACTCTTCTCAATAGTAGGTCCACTAGCAGTCTTAATATTAGTACCAAGTTCATTTGCTATTATATGAGCAAGAGTTGTTTTACCTAAACCAGGAGGACCATATAAAAGTACATGATCTAAATTAGTTCCTCTTAGCTTAGCAGCTTTTACAAATACTTTAATATTCTCTTTAACATCACTTTGTCCAATATATTCATCAAAAGAATCTGGTCTAATCGTTTTTTCAAATGCATCTGCTTCTAGTTCATGATTAGTTACAATTCTCTCATCCATTATATTTTTCCTCTATATATTTTTCTACTTCATTCCAATTATTTACTCTTGTAAATCTATTTTCTTCTTTATTATATTCATTAGTAAATAGTAATACATCTATTCCAGCGTCACTTACTTCCTCGCAATGACTTTCTTTATCATCTATAAATAATGTTACTTTTTCTTTTTGGCATTCATCTACTTTACTTCCAGTGTCTACATATATTTTATTGTATTTAACACCTTCAGCATCTAACCAATCTTTAGTAAGTTTATATGGGTCATTTATATATTTAGCTTTTCTAAAAGATATAATAACTATCTTAGCACCTAAGTCATGCATTTTATTTATTACTCTCTTAGCATCTTCCTTTATTTCTGCTCCACCCATAATATATTCAAGTCTATCTTTAAAGAATTGACCCTTCATTTCAGGTTCCCATCCAAGCATATCATTAAATTCATATGCTTTTACATCTTTAACTCCAATTCCACCTAATACTTCTTTATCATACTTATCAGCTTCAACTATAATTCTCTCATTAGTAGAACATATAGTATCATCCATATCAATTCCAATTACTAAATCTTTCATTCTTACTCCTTATTTTAATAATAATTTTAAAGCCTCTTTAATTTGACTTTCTATATTTAAAGTCTTATCAACTTTAATAACAACATTTTTAATGTCAGCTGGTTTATATCCTAAAGCTTCAAGTGCAAGTACTAATTCATCAGTGCTATTATTTACATCATTCTCACTCATAACAAGTTTTCCTTTTAAATCAAGAATTATTTGTCTTGCAACTTTTTCACCAATCTTAGGGAATTTCTTAAGATATAAAACATTTTCTCTATCTATCGCATCAACTATACCATTTATTGATCCTGTTGCAAGTATTGGCATAGCCATCTTAGGACCAAGTCCTTTAACACTAATTAATTTTAAGAAAAGCTCTCTCTCATCTTCAGTAGTAAAACCATATAAAACATTTTCATCTTCTCTTATATGATTATATACATAAGCAGTAGATTCTTCTCCTTCTTTAAATTTATATGGATTTGGTGTATATAT
>CAVDFY010000146.1:0-9605 GCA_963607925.1 bacterium | reverse complement strand
CTGTTTTCCCTTCTTTAATAAGTGATTCATCCTTGCATACAGTCAACATTTCTCCATGATGATGTTCTATTAAAGCAATAAAACCATCTAATTTATAATACTCTTCTCTTATAGCATTCTTAGAATACTTAGTATTTTTTAAGAAATCAAAGAATATTAATTCTAAAAATATTGAATACGCTTCAAAAAAGATAGAACCATGTTTATTAACCAACCCTTTGGTAGAATTAGTTCCATTCATTAAAAAAGCATGTCCTAATTCATGAGGTAAAATAGATGCAGAACTTATTTTATTATTCCATCTAGAAAGAACATATGATTCATCTAAACTAGTTAAATGAATATTTAAACCTAAAGTGTATCCGTTTCTCTCAAACTTTTTAGGACAAAGTTCAATTCTTTCTTCTTCTTTTAACCAATTATAAATATCAAATAATCTTTTATCATATGAACATAAAAATGATTCTAGAAGTTTAAAATATTCTCTATCTTCTATTTTACTATCTCTAATTATTCTCCAAGGAAGTCTAAAACCTGAAGTAAAACAATATAATGACTTATACATTTCCCAATAATGAGTACTAAAAAAAGAAACTAATTCATCAGTTTTACAAACTAAACTATCATCAAAAATTCTTTCACCTTCTGGAATTCTATATTTAGAACCAGATACATAATTAATTATAGTTTTTAAAGATTGTATATCGCGAGAAAGCTCTATCTTTCTATTAATGTTTTCTGTAGAATCACGTAATGATTCTATTTTTTTTAATCTTGTTTCTAAATTCAAAACATTAAAATGCATAGTGCCTCCCTCCATTAATAATGCATATTATAACATCAAGACAGTTAAATGTAAAATAAAAAGAACTAAATAATTAGTTCTTAGCATTTTTATATAGCTTATAAACTGAAAATACTCCAACAGTGACAATAAAAAGTATTATGATAATTCTAAATAAACCACCATCATTTTTTATGTTGCTGCTTGATATAAAATTGTTAACACTTTCATAAGAAGTATCTATATTTACTATATCATTGTTTTTAAGTTCAAGAGTGACAATCAAACCAGAACCATCATAGCTTGAACGATAAGCATATTTTTTAGTATATTTTTCTAATTGGCTTCCTACATATACATAATTATAAACTCTATTACTTATAGTTTCCTTGTAATCTGGATAAAACAAACTACTAAATAAAGTAAATGTTTTACCATTACAATTAACAACTGCATAAGTATCTATATCACTATCAGTTACAAATTTTAAATCTTTATATTTTATAAACCATTTATTATCCTTTGTATAAACACCTTTAGTATCACTTTCTAAAGTTTTAGTAGTAGATTCATTAACATATTCAGTAATATCTATTTCTTGATTTTCATGAGTTAAAGTACTTAAATACTTTTCAATTACATCAGCATCATTTGAACTAAAATCACTTTTCTTATAATTAGAATTTCTATAAAATGAAACTACTATATCAGAAACATTTTTATAATATTCATCATTTTTTGTAATTCCACACCCAGTAAATAAAGACATGACTATTAATAATATTAAACACTTTTTCATTATTATCCTCCTGCCTGTATAGACATACCGCTCGTTAGGCCATATATTTTTTCAGTTTGTGCTGTAGTAAGACCACCAGCATAATTATTATCAGGATAAACTGTCATATGTAAATGAGGTGCCCATCCAGAAGCTCCACATGTACTACCTGATGCATTTCCAGTAAATCCAATTAATTCTCCCATCTTAACTCTTCTACTACAATTTGAACTATCACATCTATATCTTATTCCACTCATATGTGTTAAGAAGAATCTATTTACTGACTTCCCATCAATAGTAATATAACCATCCATTTTAATTGAAACAGTATAAGATGTTTCATTGCCACTCTTATTTACAGTATGACCCCATTCTGAATAATCCATAGTACCATCAACTGGAGAATAAACAGGAGTCCCAAAAGCAGCCATTATATCAATACCATTATGTTCATAAACATAACTATATTTACCATTAGCTGGAGTTGTTGGAAGAATAACTTTACCATTTTGATATGTTTTATATCCAGTTAATTGTGTAGGAATTGAACTTGCATTACTAGGCCAAGCACCTAAAGGTTTACCAGTTGCTTCATCTTTTGGATAAGTAAAACCAGATACATTAATATAATTTGTCCAACAATTAAGAGCAGCACTAGGATCAGGTTCGCTACTATTACAAGTATTAGCCTTACAAGAAGAATTTCCATTTGAAGAAGAACCACTTGGAACATCTAAACTTCCACTTCCAGATACATTTCCACCACTTCCACTTCCATCACCAGTAGGTTTCTCTTTTTCATTTTCTGCATCCATCTTCGCCTTAATATCTTCATATAAAATACTTAATCTACCATTATAATCATTTCTTAATGTTTCATCTTTAATTTTAGAAAGTGCATTAACAGCAGCATAATAATCATTATATGTTTTAGTTTCTTCTGCTTTAGCAACCAACGTATCAGCTGTAGTTATATACGCATAAGTTATGCCCTCTTCAGTCGCAGAAGTTAAACAATCTTTATAACTATTTTCTACACCATTAGTTTTAACAATAACATTAACAAGAGTTGGAAGTAAAAAAATTATAACTGCAGCTAAAGCATTACTAACAAGTTGTTTCTTAGCTTTAGCAAGCAAGTCTTCATCACCAACCCTAATAGTCTTCATAAGTGTTACCATACCCGTAATTATAAGTAATATAGGCACAGCTACTTTAATAATCATAATTATAATATTAATGACTCTAAAAACTGATAACACATCACCATTTTGGCAAATACCCAATATATTCACTTCACTTCACCTATCTTCTCTTAAAGTATAACAAAAAAATAATACTTTTAAAAGCATTATTTAAAATTACAATTAATTTCATCATAGCTATATCCTTTCCTAAGTAATGAAGAAATTATTTTATTTTTATCACCTTTAAATTTTCTGTTAGCTTTATCAAAATCCTTACTTAAAGCATCACTAGAATACTCAATATTTGAAAGTAATTCATCAATCATATATTTGTCATAACCCATATTATATAAGTCATTTTTCACCTTAGTCATAAACATATAATAGCTTTTACTTTTCATAATAGATTTTTTCTTATTAATTAGTTTCTCCAATTTACTTTTCCATACATCTTCATCTATTTTAAATAAATATGAATCTATAATATTTTCATCTATTTCAAGTTCAATCAAAGATTTTCTAATTTTAAAAGGTCCATCATTACTAAGAAGTATTTTATCATTAATATATGCTTCAGTATATCTTTTATCATCAAGTAAATTTAACTTATCGAGTTTTTCTAAAGTATAATCAATACACTTAGTATCAAACTCTTTTTTCTTTAAGTATTCTACTATTTCTTTTCTATTACGAAGTTTAATTTCTATATAATTAAGTGCCATATTATAAGCATCGTAATAACTATTCTCATCTATTAATTTATCTATTTCTTCTAGACTTATATCTTTTTTTAATAATAAATCATATTTTAAAATAATATCTTCATAAAGAGTTAACTCTGTAGTATCTAAGAATATCTTGTATTTATTTTTACCAACTTTTTTAAATTTATTAATATGCATAAACTTCACCAAACTCATTTTACCACAAAAAAATAGTTTCAGTATAGAAACTATTTAATATTTATTATTCATTACTGTAGTTAGTGAAATATCTTTGAATTAGTACAATTGGAGTTCCTTTGTCTCCACTTCCACTTGTTAAATCACATAAACTACCTAATAAATCAGTATAACGTCTTGGTGTAGTACCTTGTGTAGCCATTGAACCTTTAAGCTTAGAATCTTTTGTTCTAATTTCTTCTATCATAGCTTGTTTTAGTTCTTCACCCTTTAAATCTTTAAATTTATTTTCACTAAAGTATTTTAATTTTATTTCATTTGGGCTTCCTTCTAATCCGCTAGTATAAGCAGGACTTACTACTGGATCTGCAAGTTCCCAAATCTTACCAACAGGATCTTTAAAAGCTCCATCTCCATAAACCATAACTTCAACAGTTTTACCAGTTTTTTCTTTAACTAATTCTTGAACTTTATTTACCAAAACATTTCCAGTTCTAGGGAATAATTTAACTCTTTCTTCAGTAGAACGATTACTTCCTAAAAGTCCATATGGTGAGTATCCACTACCATCAACACTTTCATTTAATATATCACTAAGTGTAAGAACTTTAGCATCTACTCCATCTTTTTCTATTCTGGCTTTAGTTTCATTTCTAGTATGAATATCACAAGCTATAACATCATTAGTATATCTTAAAATATCTTCAGGTTTATTTGAAAATACCATTTCAAATTCACAACCTTCTTTTAATACTAAATCACGATATACTTCATACATATTAACACCAGTAAATATATGTTTAAAATGACTGAATCTTTCCTTATACTCATTTTCAGTAATTAAATCTACTGATGGATTAACTCTATATTTAATTAAGTCCTCTCTTAATAATATATCATTTCCTACTTCATCTGAAGGATAACTAGATAATAAAGTTATCTTTTTAGTACTTCTAGCAAATGCACTTAATAATACAGCGAATCTATTTCTACTTAAAATTGGAAAAACAAGTCCTAAATGTTCACTATTATTAAATTTCTTTTTAACATCAGTTGCTATTTGATCTAATGTAGCAAAGTTTCCTTCACTAATACCTACTACAGCTTCAGTAATACCAATTACATCTTTATCTTCAAGTTCAAAGTTTTCGCTTTTACTTGCATTAAGAACAGAATCAACTACTACTTTTGCTAGATCATCACCTTCTTTTATGATAGGTGTTCTAATTCCTCTAACAACTGTTCCTACATCTCTCATAAATCACTCTCCTACTATATAATATCATAATTTTTAATAATTAATATTTAAATTACATTTTATTTACAAAATAAAAAGCACATACGTGCTATTTAACAAATTTATATTTACCTATAATTGGTAAGTTTTGTGATTTAGATTTATAAGTTCTACATATTCCAACAACACTTAACACTATAGATATACAATATAATACATAAGATATAAAGCTAACCCATCCTGGTGTTACCTCACTCATTAAATAAGTCTTAGTAAATAAAGCATATAGGATTTTAGAAACAATAAATGTAAAAACCCAAAATAATGTTACATTCATACCCTGATTAATATGAAATGCCATATATTTAGATTTAGTATCCATTTTCATAAAATATTTAAAATATAAAACAACTAAAGGAATATAACATAAAGTAGCACTCATCTTATATTGTCTAACCTCATCACTTCCAAAATATTTAGAATAATCTGTGGTATTAATAAGTTTATCTACAGCATTAATTGTTTTATCACTAAAATCATTTTGAGGTTCAGTTGTAGCAGTATTATCAGATAATATACCCTTACTTTCACTAGTATCATTAGAAAATTCTATCATTTCAATAGTAGATTTTTCATTTTCATTATTAATATTATTTATTTGATTATCCTGATTATTTTCCATAACTACCATCCATTCTAAATAAATTATAACATAGTTTTTAAATTAATAAAAAGATTTGTTATTTTTTTTCTATTATGATATACTTGATTAGTAATGCAAGTGTGGCGGAATTGGTAGACGCAGCAGACTCAAAATCTGCCGGTAGTAATACCTTGAGGGTTCGATTCCCTTCTCTTGCACCAAATTGATAGTAAACTCGAACTTTTCGAGACAATATAAAAACTACTCCCACTTTAATTTGGAAGTGGTTTTATTTTGACAATCTAGTAATACACTACACTATTGACAAAGGCAATAATGGTGTAACTCCTTTTGAATCTCTTTTAAAGATAATTTTGGTGAGGCATATAGCCAAACAAAAAAAGTGTTTTTATTATTATAATTTTTTCTCTGAAGTTTTTGATTGTTGATATACGCCTTTTATAAACTCATCACCTAATTCGTTAACCCCAATACCATTAAAGTTATTATGAGTTCTATTTTCAAATATAACTTGTTCAATATCTAATCCCATTGTTTTCATTAATTGAATTTGTTTTGTAGACCTTTCAATAATGTTTATTCCAAACAATTTTCTTTGCTGAGCTCCTATAATAGGAGGTATGCTTCTATCAAAATAACTCATATCATGCATAGGAGCAAAATTTCCATTTTCATCATATCTATTGAAAGATTTTCTCGTATCTTCTAATGAGCCAACATAATATCTAAATTTAATTTGGCTATATGCTTCATAATCAAAATATTTTCCAGTTATATCGTAATAATCCGCAATTCCAAGTGGATATTGAAGTTCGGTAGTTGGTATTGGGATGCTACCACTGGCTCCGCCAACACATAATGTATCTACAATTTCAGGATGTAATAATGCGAAACGTTGAGCAAAAACTCCGGAAGCAGAATATCCGTTTAAAAATACTTTTTCACTAACGTTTGCATATTTACTAATTCTTTCTTTTCCCGACTTTATTATATTTAAAACTTGTAAATCGATTCGATAAAATGGACTATCAGTGGAAAGGTTAAAACATTCTTTTGATAATTGTTGGTAATATGGAATCCCGCCATTGACACTTGGTATTACTGGAACTAAAATAGGATTATCATTATCTTTTAATTTTACAGTTAAATCACGTGCAGTAACTAATGCTTTATTAATTAAATTATTTTCTTCTTCGCTTTCATAATTATTTACTTCAACAGCTAACTTACAATCTTCCTTTATTTGTTTAGGTATAACTAGAATATATGGTATACTATAATTATCTGTATTTTGGGGATAGACAATTTGTATTACATATTTTTTATCATCAAGATTATGTTCAAATTGAAATCCAAATTCGGTTTTTAATATTTGATTATTACTTATAAATTCCATTATCATCACCAAGTATACTATACCAACTTTTTAATGAAAAATCTATTAATGTGAGTAAAAAAATAAAAAGGTCGTGAATTCATAATATTAAACTAGTTAGCAGTTGTTACTACTTATAAATTATGTCTAATAGTTGTTATACTTCCACCAAAAGAGCACCATTAATGTATTTATTTAAAAATAATATATCTTCAGTCTTATATTAGACTGATTTTTATTAATTTATAAGAAAAGATTATGAAAGAAATGTTTAAAAGTGCTGTACATATCATAATAGCAAAAGACAATAAGATATAGCTACAAAAAAAGAAAAGGTTCTAAACTATGGCCGGGATACTTGTCACCTGTACAGTATCATCTAAAATATTCGAATTAATTTATCTTTTTATTTAGTGAGTACTTGACAGGTAGTAGAACAACTTTTTTTCTATCTTAGCTTTTTTGTTTTATCCAATATATGAAGCAAATTCAACAAGCAAATAAACTATACAAAAGAATATAGAAAAAGTAAAAGTTAACATTATTGATAATTTTTTATTAGTACTTAAAGTTTTAAAGAGATTAATAAAATCAACATTATTTGTTCAAAGATATACTATAATGCCAACAACTATAGAGCACACAATCGCATCTAATAAAACATCACCTACTGTTTTCTTTATTGTATATTTTTTTTAAAAACTTCATACTCACTCCATCTCTTAATCACATGATATCATATTTTTATATCAAAAAAGTAGAATTAATATTTTTTTACATTAGTTATTGTAAAAGACCATTTACCTCTAAATATTTTTTTTCAAACTTTTCTTTATCATTTGCAAGCTCAGTAATATCTTCTAAGAATTTTTTATATTCTAAATCTTCAAAATACATTTTTGTTGTAGCATAACCCTTTTTACCAAATTTATTTAATATATGTTCTCTTGATTCTTCCATTATCTTTTCAAGTGAATCATTTGGATTATGTTCTTTTCTATACAAGTATGTTCTTCTAAGTGGTATTTCAACTAAAACATTTCTATCAGCTGAAGAAACGATTTTACCATAAATACTTCTTGGCTCCCCATCCATGCTTGCTCTATGATCATATACTGCTTCTGACATAATTTTAATTTCTTTCTCTGTAAAAAAACTTTTAAGATTATTATCTTCCATTAATATTTCAGCAGAAACTTTCTCATGATTTTTAGCATCTATATGATGTCCAATATCATGATAAGCAGCAATAGTATAAACCATATCATAATTTATATCAGGTACAGTACTTGCAAACTTAAAACTCCTATCAATTACATATTTAATATGATCTATTCCATGACCAAAATCATTTTTATCATACTCTTTAAATATAACATCTTCTATATACTTTTTTAAATCATTATTAATTTTCATAATTATCACCATTATTAGGTTAACACAAATACACATATTTAGCAATTAAAAAATATGTATATTTTCGTATACATATTTTAAAACAATCAAAGATTATAATACTAAAAACATAACAAGTGCAACGACAACCATAATTATACCAAAAATCAAATGAAGATTCTTTAATTTACCATAATCTAAAAGTCTATGAACATATGATCTTTTAGGATTATTTGGGTCATAATAAACATCAACAGATGAATCAACAGGAAAATAATCTTTAAGTGCATATGCTTTTGATTCATTATCTGATTTATATTGAGTATTAATTTCAAGTGTATGTGGCAAATCATCAATTGTAACTATATTAGTTTTAACATCTTTTTTTCCTTTTCCAAATCTTTTAAAAATAACTGCCCTAAAGTTTGGACCAATAGTTTCGTATTTTTCACCGTCAACTTCATAACTTACAACAGGAATATAAAAGTGTCTATTGTCCATATAACGTTCATAAGCATAGCGAACAACTTTTCCTCTTGTTTTACGTGTACACTTTTTATTATTTTTTTCAGATTTATAAAAAGCCAAATACCAAGCTATAACAAAAAGAATAGAACCAAGAAGCAGTGAAACAACAACTAACAATTTAACATTCATAATACATCCCTCGTATAATATTAATAACCTAAATCTTTTATAAAGCTTTTTACAGTATCTTTATATGTATCGGCAACTCTAGCATATATAAGTGTATTATCAACTCTACAAAGATACATATAATATCCACCTGATGTTAAACTATAACTAGTATAATTTCCCATACTAACTGATGATTCTGCAGATGAATTAGATTTATAACTTTCAAAAGCATCTTTATTAGTATTAAACATACTAGTAGCATTACTTTCATCAGTTAATACATAAAATTCAACTTGCCAATCATTAGAACTTTGAGCAACAGTACCACTTTTAACATTACCAAATGATGAATACTCTTCTGTAACATCAGTAATAGTATAATTATTACTTTGTGCTTTTGCAATAAAATCATCATTAGTTATAACTGTTTTGTTTCCACAACCAGTTAAAAATAGAACAATAGCTGTCACAAAGAACATTTTTAAAACAATACCTTTCTTTTTCATTTCATTCTCCCTTCTATTATAAGAATAACATACAATCAAACAAATTAAAAACAAATTTTAAAAACTTATTATTTCCATTTATAGAAAAAACCAAAAACTTTTTATTTGATTGACAAAAAATAATTAATACTATAG
>CAVDFY010000145.1:0-4042 GCA_963607925.1 bacterium | reverse complement strand
TTCTCCTGATATTATCGCATTTTTACGTAAATTGCATTTTACTATTTAAATAAGTATATCATTTATATTGTTTCAAAACATCTTTCACTAACGCTTCAGCACTATTACTATCAAGTTCACCCTCATTTTCAGATACTACCTTACCATCATATGTAATAAATGTATAAGGCACATAACCTCTATAACCAGGTATTTCTATACTATTAGTATAAGCAATATATTTTTCATTTTCCAACTTATCAACTTCTATAAAATATAGTTTTATATTATTATCAGTTGCTACTTTTTCAATAATAGGATTAAAGTTATGACAATGAGGACAAGTACTACTAGCTATAACATTAATAATAACATTTTTACTTTTAACTTCATTTAACCATTTTTCAGTATCAAAACTATCGCTTTTAACTATTGATACTTCTATTTTTGCATCATTATTATTTTCATTTATTATTTCTTCTTTTGATGGTTCATTTTCTATAGAATTATCTAGCTTTTTACTCTTACCATCATTACAATAACAATAGTTTTCTTCTACTTTATACCCACTTCCAATACAATAAAATGAACATTTTGCTTCTTCTTCCGTTAATTCTTCTGCATTTCTAATTGCATCAATAATAATAAAACCAAGAAATACAATAAAAGCAATATAAGGAACTAAAAAAATCTTTACAATCTTTTTAAATGTTTCCTCCATTCTATAATCATCCTCACGATTTAAATAATAATAAAATATACCTATAGGAAGACAAAAAAGCAACAAAAGAATCATTATCTTATATCTTATATCATTAACATGTTTAACAATTTTATTTCCACAATATGGACAAAATTCAGCATTAACATCTACTTCAGCTTTACAATTACTACACTTCATATTCTCACCTATCATAAAAATTATAACATACTAAAAAAGATTTAAAAACTAATTTAAATCTTTTAACTCAAATATTACATCACGAAGTTCAGTAGCTCTTTCAAAGTCAAGTCTGCTAGCAGCTTCCTTCATCTCTATTTCAAGTTTATGAATCATATCATTTAATTCTTTCTTAGAATATTTTTTCTTTTCTATCTTTTGTTCTTCAACTTCGTTAGTTATTGCTTCTTTAATATCTTTAACTATTGTTTTAGGAACTATACCATGGTCTTTATTATATTTCTCTTGTATAGCACGTCTTCTATTAGTTTCACTAATTGCAATATTCATCGCATCACTCATAGTATCAGCATACATAATTACTTTACCATTTTGATTTCTAGCAGCTCTACCTATAGTTTGTATTAAACTTCTATCACTTCTTAAGAATCCCTGTTTATCAGCATCCATTATACATATAAGTGATACTTCTGGTATATCGATACCCTCACGAAGAAGATTTATTCCAACTACTACATCTATTTTACCAAGTCTAAGATTACGTATTATATTAAGTCTTTCTAAAGTTTTAATTTCATTATGTAAGTATGTAACTTTATATCCAAGTTCTTTTAAATAAGTAGTTAATTCTTCACTCATACGTATAGTAAGTGTAGTAATAAGTACTCTTTCGTTTTTAGCTATTCTATCATTTATTTCTTCTATAATATTATCTATTTGATTCTTAGTCGGTCTTACATCAATTATTGGGTCTAATAATCCCGTAGGTCTAATAATTTGTTCAACTGGTTTATCTACAAGTGATAGTTCATAATCTCCTGGAGTAGCTGACACATATATTACTTGATTAAGTTTAGCTTTAAATTCATCAAACTTTAAAGGCCTATTATCCATCGCACTAGGAAGTCTAAATCCATAATCAACAAGAGTTTGTTTACGCATATGATCTCCATTATACATGCCTCCTACTTGAGGAAGTGTAACATGACTCTCATCTATTACAAGTAAGAAATCTTCAGGAAAGAAATCTATTAATGTAGTTGGAGTTTCACCTGCATCTCTAAGTGACATATGTCTACTATAGTTTTCAATACCATGACAGAAACCAGTTTCTTTAAGCATCTCTATATCATACATAGTTCTTTCTTTAAGTCTTTGTTCTTCAAGAAGTTTTCCTTCTGCATGTAATTCTTTAAGTCTGCCTTCTAGTTCTGCTTCTATTCTTTTAGTTGCTTCTTGTATTTTTTCATCACTAGTTACAAATAAAGAAGCTGGGAAAATACTAATAGTTTTAACACTACTATTAACTCTACCAGTAAGTGGATCAAATAAACTTATTTTATCTATTTCATCTCCAAATAATTCTACTCTAATACCACTCTTTTTTTCTCCGATAGGTATTAGTTCTATAGTGTCTCCTTTAACTCTAAAAGTACCACGTTTTAAATCAAATACGCTTCTCTCATACTGCATACCAACTAATTTTTCAAGTATTGCATCTCTATCAATTATATCCCCTACTGAAAGATTAAGCATTTTATTTATATATTCTTCTTTTTCTCCAATACTATATATACAAGAAACACTAGATACTATTATTGTATCTCTCCTATCTATTATAGCAGCAGTAGCAGCATGTCTTAACTCATCTATTTCATCGTTAATACTAGAGTCTTTCTCAATATATAAGTCTTTACTTGGTACATATGCTTCAGGTTGATAGTAATCGTAATATGAAACAAAGTACTCTACTTTATTATTAGGAAACAACTCTTTAAACTCAGCATATAACTGTCCAGCTAATGTTTTATTGTGAGCAAGTATTAATGTAGGTTTATTAGTTTGAGCAATAATATTTGCAATAGTAAATGTTTTACCAGTACCGGTGGCACCTAAAAGTACTTGATTCTTTTTACCACTATTAACACCATCAACAAGTTCTTTAATTGCTTCTGGTTGATCACCACTAGGTTTATATTTACTTACTAATTCAAACATAATACTTTTCCTCCTTTAAAAGATTTATTAATATTATTTCTCTTTTTGCTTTTTATATTCTAACACCTACATTAATACAAAACAAGCGAACAAAAGAAAAAAGTAAACAAATGTTCACTTTATTTGTTAGAAAAACTTAATTTAAAATCACTTTATTCTAAATAATTTACTTTTTTTCCTGTAGCTTTAGCGTATTCTATTTCAGATTTTGTTGATTCACCAATATAACCACCAACATTAATAACAAATATTTCATCAGCTAAATCAATTTTTCTTTTATGCATATCATCTAACATTTCTTTAGTTTTAGTAAGTGTGCCTTCATCCATATTCTCCCACACTTCACTGTCACCTGAATGACCAAAAAGTCCTACTGATATAACAATATTACCTTTTAATGTTAAATCTTTTTGTGCTTTTAAAAATTCATCCTTAAATTTCGTTGAACCACATAAAGTTATTATTTTATAATTTCTAATCATATTTTTCCCTCTCAATTATTATAAATATTTTTTAAATCATTAATAAATCTATCAAATGGAAATTTATCTCCAGGACAAGATGGTTTAACAATAGGATCGACATCTCTATGTCCCACAATATGATTTCTATCTATTATAAAATCTTTATTATATTTTTCCTTAACATAATCAATTATTTCACACATTACTTTTAATGATGCTTGGTACTGTTCCTCGGTTAATGAACCATCAAATGATTCATGCTCTATAGTAAAAGTATAAAAATTAGCATTATAGCTTCTACTACTAACTAAAGGATTAGAAGAAAATTTATAATATGTATCTTTTTCTTCTTCATCTATAGTTCCATTAGTCCATGCTCCATCTTTTAAATCAAGTGAATGTGTTACTTCACCATTTTTAGAAACTACATAGTGAGTAGTAACTCTAGATTCAGGATTATATACAGTATTTACTATTCTTCCATAATCAGGACTAATATGACATACTATCATATCTGGTATATATCCATTTCTGTCTTCATATTTATGAAAACCATACTCAGGATGTTCTAATATTTCTTCTTTAGCTTCAGTTCTTTCTTCTATAAACATTTCTAAATAATTATCTTTATTTATTCCATTATATATAGAATCTAATTTATCTATAATATCTTGATTATAAAATTTCATAACAACAAAAT
>CAVDFY010000144.1:0-2240 GCA_963607925.1 bacterium | reverse complement strand
ATAGTATAACCACATTTTCTATATTTTTTTACTATGTCTTCGGTAGAATTATCTTCATTATTAATTTCTACTTCAAATTCCATATTTTTTCTATCACAAAAATCTTTTATTCTATGAATTACTTCATTTATTTCATTTTTTAAAGTGAAGCTATTAATTACAAATATATATTTCATAATATCACCATATTTATTTTATCAAAATTGTTAATTATTATCTAGATTGACTTATCAAATTATTAATGATAATATAAACTTAAATTGGAGGATGTATGAAAAAAAACGCTGCTAAGAGTATAAGTATCTTAGCTCTTACTGCAACAATTATATTAACTGGATGTAGTAAAAATTCTAAGAAGGAGGAAGTTCATTCTAATGTTTCACCTAGTACCTCTTATAGTGATACTGTCCTTGATAATCATGATGATGTAATTATTGAAGACTTAGTAGATACTATAGAAGTAGATAGTCAAATAGATGCTGATGCTTCTGTTGAAACACCAAGTATTGAAACAAAAGAGGCAAAACTAGAACATTGTGAAAATGAGAATTATGATAATCAAGTAGCTTTCTGCAATGATCTTATGACTATGTTAAAGGGTGAAAATAAAGACTTTGAGTATTTTAAAAGTGATGAAGAAGCTTATCAATTCTATAGTGATCATTTACTTGAATCATATTACTTATATTATCTAAACAAAAAAGTAGATATGTCCGATATAGTAACTGAACTAAATAACTTATATGTCTTATCTCAAGTTCCTTCATGTGTACCAGATGAATATTGGGACTTTATGTTTGCTCATCTAACTAAAACAATGCAAGGAAATTCATTATATGAAGAATATATAGATTTATCAACATTTATACATGATAATTCATTAAGTAAAGATATAAAATTAACATTAAAAAATTAAGATTGAAAGTTAAATGCTTTCAATCTTTTCATTTAGTACTGAATATAAATAAGTATTAACCTTTTTATTAGTTATATTCTCTATATAGTTTTTATATCCATATAACTGATTTTTATATTTATCATCAGTTATACTTTTTAGTTTAAAATCAATTATATCAATATGATCATTATACTCTAACATTAAATCTATAATGCCATGATAATTAATATTATCTTTTTCATAGAAGAATTCATATTCATGATATATGTTAGAATTATTTATATTTTTAAGTAAATCATTATTTAAGAATTTTTCTATTTTATCTTTTATAAAATTATCATCTATTAAACTTAGATTAGGATTCTTATAATCTATTAATTCTAAGTATTCATGTATTCTTGTACCATAGTTCATCATTTTTATTTCTTCTTTGGTACTTAGTTTATTTGTTTCTTTTGAGAAGTGTTTTTCTTCTGTTATATCATTTTCAATGTTTATTTCTTCTACATTTATATCATCTTTAATATCTGTATTATTTTCAATATTAATTGTTTTGTTATATTGATAATCTTTAGTTAGACCAAGTTTTGTAATATCAATTGTTTTAAAATATTTATCTAAATAATCTTTAACTCCATACATAAAATCTGATAGTTTAGTAAAAGATAGTCTTCTTATTTCTTCTATAACACCATTATCGTTCTTTTCTAGTTTTTTACTTTCTTTTTCTGGAAGAACTATTATCATTTTCTCGCGTGCTCTTGTTAGTGCTACATAGAATAACCTTATTTTTTCACTTATTTCTTCTTTTATGAAATCTTTTTTATAAAGCTCTTTTACTACAGATGTAGTTACATCTTCCATATTAGACGGAACTATTAGTCCATAGTTTTTATCGCATATAAATTTGTCTTTAAGTTCGCTAGTATTAAACTCATGATCTAAATCAGCAAAGTAGCATACTGGGTATTCAAGACCTTTAGATTTATGTATTGTTAATATTTTAACTGAGTCAGAGTTACTACTGAATGTTGTATATTTTATATCTTCATTATTTTCAATAATGTCACTTAAATAATCTCTAAAGTCAATAATAGATAATCCTAAGTTACTAAGTGATGAAGATAATTTAGATATTGTTTCTAGTCTTACATTTGTATTTTCATAATCACCTATTTTATATAGTTTGTTATAAAAATCAGTTATATCTAGAATATCATTAAATAATTCATTACTTGTTTTGATATTTATGTTTTCTATACTACTAAAATCTTTATAAATAGTTGTTTCTTTATAATTTTTAGAATTTATAATTTCAAATATATATTCATCTGTATATTCA
>CAVDFY010000143.1:0-13402 GCA_963607925.1 bacterium | reverse complement strand
TAAGTAATTTTGATACAAGTAAAGTTACCGATATGAGTAATATGTTTTCTGGTAGTCAAGCAACAACACTAGATGTAAGTGATTTTGATACAAGTAAGGTAACAAATATGAGTTATATGTTTTATAATACAAAAGCTAAAACTATATATTCTAGTGATAAATTTGTAACTAATTCAGTTACTACTAGTAATAATATGTTTGCGGGAGCAACTAACTTAGTAGGTGGAAATGGAACTGCATATAATAGTTCTTATGTTGATAAAACATATGCTAGAATAGATACATCAAGTACACCTGGATACTTTACATTAAAAAATAATTAAGAAGTTCAAACTTCTTTTTTAATGTAAGAATAATATTGACAAATAAATTTTAAATGTTTAATATTATTTAAAGGGAAAGACATAATATAAGATAAAGGAGAAATATGAAGAATCTAGTAATCGTAGAAAGTCCAAGTAAAAGTAAAACAATAGAAAAATATTTAGGAAAAGATTATAAAGTATTATCTTCTAAGGGACACATTCGTGATCTTGCAACAACTGGTAAATACGGTCTAGGAGTAGACTTAGAAGATAATTTTAAACCAAATTATAAATTAATGCCGGGCAAAACTAAACTAGTTAATGAACTTAAAAAAGAAGTTAAATCTAGCGATAATGTTATATTAGCAACCGACCCAGACCGTGAAGGAGAAGCAATTAGTTGGCACTTAAAAGAAGCACTTGATATAAAAAATGATAACTATAGTAGAGTAGTATTTAATGAAATAACAGAACCAGCTATAAAAGAAGCATTTACTCATCCTAGAAAAATAGATATAGAACTAGTACATAGTCAAGAATCAAGAAGAATACTTGATAGAATTATAGGATTTAGATTAAGTAAGTTAATGCAATCTAAAACAGATGGTAAAAGTGCTGGTAGAGTACAAAGCGTAGCATTAAAACTTATAGTTGATAGAGAACGTGAAATCGAAGCATTTGTTCCTGAAGAATATTATACAATCGAAGCTGACTTCAAAGATTTCAAAGCCGAATTAAAAAAATATAAAGGAAAAGATATAGAAGTAAAATCTTCAAAAGAAGCAGATGATATTATAGCATCACTTTCAAATGCTTATAATATTGCTTCAGTAGATAAAAAACTTAAAAATAAACAAAGTAAGTTACCATTTACAACAAGTACACTTACTCAAATGGCATCAACTCGTTTAGGTTATCCAGCATCAAAAACAATGAGTATTGCTCAAAAGTTATACGAAGGAATATCTTTAGGAAATGAAACAGTTGGTTTAATTTCTTACATGAGAACAGACTCAATAAGATTATCTGATTTATTTGTAAATGATACTGAAAAATATATAGAAAAGAATTATGGTAAAGAATATATAGGATACAAGAAAAAATCAAAGAAAACAGAAAATGTACAAGATGCTCATGAAGCAATTAGACCAACAAGTATTTTAAGAACACCTGAGTCAGTAAAAAAATACTTAAAACCAGACGAATTCAAACTATATAATTTAATATATATAAGAACACTTAGTTCACTAATGGCTGATGCTAAAGTAGAAGCAACAAGCGTAGATTTAGAAAATAATGATTATATCTTTAGAGCAAACGGCTCAGTTTTAGTATTTGATGGATACTTAAAAGTATATAAAGATTTTGAAGATTCAGAAGATACAATACTTCCAGACTTTGCAAACTATAAATCCAAAGTAATAGTTGCATCTAAAGTAGATAAGATACAACACTTCACTGAACCAAAATCAAGATATACAGAAGCTAAACTAATAGCAGAGTTAGAAAAACTAGGTATTGGAAGACCAAGTACATATGCTAAAATAATAAGCGTTTTAGAAGAAAGAAAATACGTAAGTTTAAAAGATAAAAAATTCTATCCAACAGAGATAGGAATTATAGTTACAGATAAACTTCAAGAATTCTTTTCATCAATCATAAATGTAAATTATACAGCCAATATGGAAACTGAACTAGATGAAATAGCTGATGGAAAATTAGTATGGTACATAGTACTTGATAAATTCTATAAAGACTTTGAACCATTACTTCAAAAAGCATTTAAAGAGATGGAAAAAGAGGCTCCAGAAGAAACAGGAGAAACTTGTCCAGAATGTGGAAACCCATTAGTAGTTAGAAAAGGTAAGTATGGAAAATTTACTGCTTGTTCTAATTACCCAGAATGTAAATACATCAAGAAAGAAGAAAAAGAAGAACCAGTTGAAACAGGAGAGACATGTCCAGAGTGTGGAAGCAAAATGGTAGTTAGAAAAGGTAAGTATGGAAAATTTACTGCATGTTCAAACTATCCAAAGTGTAAATATATCAAACAAGAAGAACCAAAAGAGTTAGAAGAATCATGCCCAGAATGTGGAAATAAACTAGTTGAAAGAAAAGGAAGATATGGCAAATTCATAGCATGTTCAAACTATCCAAAGTGTAAGTATGTTAAGAAAAACAAAGAATAAAGGTATATAAAGGCTAGAAATACATGATTTTTAGCCTTTTTCTATGATAATTATGTAAAAAAAGCATCAATTTGCTTGCAATTTACATGAGTTATGCTACAATTAATATGTAAGCATCGTATGAAAAATATATGCGATGCCGAAGTAGAAAAAAATGGGAGGTAATTTACGATGAGTAAAACTGAATTAGTAGAATTCGTTGCTGCTAAAGCCGGATTAACTAAAGCTGATGCACAAAGAGCATTAGAAGCTACAATTGAAGGAATCACAACTGGACTTAAAAAAGAAGGCAAAGTTGCCTTAGTAGGATTTGGAACTTTCACTGCTAAACAAAGAGCAGCAAGAGATGGAATCAATCCATTAACTAAAGAACCAATGAAAATTCCTGCAACTGTTGCAGCATCATTTAAAGCTGGAAGCAAATTAAAAGAAGCTTTAAATTAATAAAAAGCCTTAGGGCTTTTTTTATTGGAAAAAAATACTTATTGTGTTAAAATAAATTATATGAAAGAGATAATGGATAAAATAACTAATGAGGGTTTTGAATGCTATATAGTAGGTGGATATGTGCGTGACTATCTACTAGGATACAATTCCAAAGATATAGATATATGTACAAATGCTAAAGTTGAAGATATAATTAAAATCTTTAAAGATAGTGGAAAAGCTAATAGAAATTACTTTAGTTACCATATTAAAGATGGTGAATATACATATGATATTACATCATATAGAAAGGAACTTGAGTATAAAAAAAATAAACCTGTAAAATTAGAATACGCAAAAGACTTAAAAACAGATTTATTAAGAAGAGACTTTACTATTAATACATTCGCATTAGATAATAATGGTAAGTTAATAGATATGCTCGGTGCCAAAGAAGACCTAGATAATAAAATAATTAAAGTAGTTGGAAATACTCAAGAAAAATTATTAGAAGATAAAACTAGAATCATAAGAGCAATAAGATTTTCATGTACTTTAGATTTTGAATTAGATGATGAAATTAAGTCGTTTTTAGAAACAAATGGAAAAGTATTAAATCAAATACCAAAAGAGTATATAAGAAAAGAACTAGATAAAATATTTGAATCAAATCACTATGATAAATTCTTTGATTTAGTAAATAAATATGATATAGGTAAGTATTTAAATATTAAATTTGGAGAAATACGCAAATCTTATGATAAATATGGAGTATGGGCACAAATAGAGACAACACTACCATTTTCTAATAGTGAAAAGACAATAACAGCATATATTTCAAATATTGTAAAAAAAGGTTCAATTAATACTGGAGAATTGATCATATATAGTGATATAATAACAAAGAACGCAAGTTATATACTAGGATTAGATGAATCAGTTAATTCATTTGAAGAGATTGGAAAATTGCATAGTGTAATTGATATGGATATCACACCACAAGAAATCGCAAAATTTATAGATGTAAGATATGTAAAAAAAGTATATAAATATATAGAAAGAAAAATAATGGAAGGAACACTATCAAACGATAATAAAACAATAAAAGAATTTCTAAAAAAGATAGATTTAAAGGATATATTAAAGGAAACAAATTATGAGTGATTTAAGAAATATATTTACAAGTAAAGATTTTATAATAAATTCTAATGTTATTAAATGTATAAGTAATATAGATATAACATTAGATGAGTTTTTGCTTGTATTATATTTCATAAATGTTTCTTCATACTTAGATACTAAAGATATTCAAGATAAACTTGGATTTACTGAAGAAAAAGCATTTAATACATTTACTAGTTTAATAAATAAAAAATATATAGAGATGATAGTATCAAATAAAAATGGAGAAGTAATTGAAAAAATAAGTTTAGATCCTTTATATGATAGATTAGCACTTAATAAAAAAACTGAAGAACCAAGTAATGATATATATGCATTATTTGAAAGTGAATTAGGAAGAACTCTATCATCATTTGAATATGAAATAATAAATAAATGGATAGAAAATGGAATACCAGAGACTACAATAAAAGGAGCTTTAAAAGAAGCAATTCTAAATAACGTAAGGAATTTTAAGTATATCGATAAAATAGTTTATGAATGGTCTAAAAAAGGCGTTAAAAAGCAAATAAAAGAAGAAAAAACAAATAATGAATTATTTGATTATGATTGGTTAGAAGATAATGAATAAAGAAAGAATAATAAATTATTTAGATGAACTATTTATAAATCCAAAATGTGAACTAGAATATACTAAAGATTATGAATTATTACTATCAGTAATGCTATCAGCACAAACAACTGATAAAAGTGTAAACAAAGCAACAAAAGAATTATATAAGAAATATGACTCTTTAGATAAATTAAAAACTTTATCAATACAAGAAATAGATAATTATATTAGAATCCTAGGTTTCCATAAAACGAAGGCTTCAAACTTTAAATATATAGTAGATGAAATATCAAAAATTGGTTATGTACCAAATAATAGGGAATACTTAGAATCATTAAAAGGAGTAGGTAGAAAGACAGCAAGCGTTGTACTTGGAGAATTATTTGATATTCCATCAATCGCTGTAGATACTCATGTATATAGAGTTTCTAAAAGATTAGGTATAACAAATAGTAAAGATGATGTATTAAAAACAGAAATTAAACTTAAAAAGTACTTTGATGAAAAAGATTGGAATAGAATAAACTCACAACTAGTACTTTTTGGAAGATACTATTGTAAAAGTAAAAATCCTAATTGCGAATCTTGTAAATTAAAAGATATATGCAAAGAAAAAATTCCTAATAAATAGGAATTTTTTTATTGAACTAATGCTGTTTGAACTTTTGTTTTAGTAGTATTAACACCATTATATGTAAATGTAATAGTATAAGTAACTTTATATGTACCTGCTTCTTTAGTTATATCACTAGTAGAAATACTTGTACTAGCACCATTTTTGGTTATTGATGTAGCACCAACTTTTAAATTAGTAACACTAGATTTAATATTAGTACCATTAAGTGTAATACTTTCAATAGCACTTGTTCCAAGAACATTATAAGTATCATTTACTTTTAAAGATGTTGATAATCCTAACATTGAAACTTCATAGTTATTTGTAACAGGAGTATCAGGACTAGAACTAAATAATATCTTTATACCATCGGATGCATTACTTCTAAATATTGAGTAAGCGCTCTTAATAATAACTCCATCGTATGAACCAGGATAATTATTTAAGTCAATTGTATAGTTAGTATTTTCTGTCCATCCAACATAAGTTGATGAAGAGCCAGATGTTAAGTATATCAAGAATCCAAATTTACCAATCTTACTATTATTATAACTAATTCGTTTATTTAAATATTTTTGAGCCCAAATTGTATATCCAGTATTAAAGTAATTTGTTAAGTAATCAGTACTTATTGCATCAGGAGTTCCAGGAGATTCCCAAGAGAGATTTAATGAATTACCATTTAATGAATAAGTATAGTTTGAAGGATCACTTAATTTACTAAATCTTGTTGACGTTTCACTTGGTTCAGTACCATTTATAAATAAATAACTTTTTCTTAAATCTTTTGGAGTATAAGCACTAGGCTTTTGAGCAGGTATTGTTTCAAGTTCTACTTCAACGCTACTTATACCACCTGGATTTTTAAATTTAACATTCTTATCATGAATTTTATTATTTATTTCTGCTTGTATTTTCTTACGTTCTGTAATAGCAGGACCATTTGTTAAATAATGTTTATTTTTAACAGCATCAGCAGTTAACCATTCAGGATATCCATACCAAATTGCAACACTATAATTAGCAGAGAAGGTAGCTGTCCATGCATCTGGTATTACAGAACTACTAAGTCCATATTTTTTAAGTAAGTTTGTATCATATGAAGTAGTTCCTGTCTTGGATGCTAATTGAGTACCAGATACTTTAACTGTTGAAGGAGTAACACCTTGTAATACTGTAGAAATTAAATATGCTGTTTGAGGCTTCATAACTCTCTCACGAGTAACATCTTGAACATATTCATCTCCAGTCTCAGTATAAACTATCTTAGTAAATGAATAAGGTTCTGTATAATATCCGCCTGAACCAAATGAAGAATAAGCAGCAGCTAATTGAACAGGACTAACACCATTAAATGCTCCAATTGAATAAGACTCAGGAAGAGTAGTTACTCCTTCTGGTGGATTTATTCCAATTGATGTAATAAACTTAACTTTTTCATCATTACTTGTTAATTTAAATGCTTGTAAAGCACATGTATTCATAGATTTAACTAAACAATCTCTCATACTCATAAATCCTGAATAACTGTGGTTAAAGTTTCTCATTGTGCCACTACCATAAGGAGTTTCATCATCAATGAATGGACCATAAGTACTTAAGTTAGTATATTCAATAGCAGGACCATAATCTATAATTGGTTTAATTGTTGAACCAGGTTGTCTTTTTGTTTGACCCCAGAATGTAGCCATATTCAATGTAAGAGCACCAGTTTTATTACGACCAGCACCAACAGCTACTATAGCACCAGTATTATTATCAATAACACCAATACCAACTTCAACTTTGCTATCTTTAAATTTATGTGTTTTATAAAAATTATTAATTACATCTTGTCTTGATTTATCCATAGTTGTATATATTGTCATAGAAACATTATATGGATTATTACCAGTTTTATCAATTATTTCTTGAACAACTGTATCTATAAATCCTTGATATTGGTTAGTGGATGTAACTCCACCTTCTAAAAAGTCTTTGATTTTAACAGAAGTAGCAGCCTTATACTCAGTATCAGTTATATAACCATGTCTTTTCATAAGATATAAAACTGTATTCTTACGACTATTAGCATCATTAGGATTATTATAAGGATTATATCCATTAGGTGATTGGAACATACCAGCTATCATCGCGGCTTCAACTAAGTTTAAATCTTTAACATCTTTATTGAAATAATATTTACTAGCTTGTTGAACTCCATAAATATTACCACCCATACAAGGTGTATTTACATAATATTCAAGTATTTCATATTTAGTAAAGTTTCTTTCAATTTTGAATACTGACATATATATATCAGTAAACTTTCTTATAATACCTTTAATACCTTCAGCTTCAATAGAAGTAAAAGATAATTTTGAAAGTTGCATCGTTAGAGTAGAGGCACCACCACCACCACGTCCTAAAAGTTGACTTATAGATGCTTTTAAAAATCTTGGAGCATCAAACCCATTATGCTGAAAAAATCTTGAGTCTTCAGTCGCAATTATTGCATCAACTAGTACTTGAGGAAGTTCATCATATGTAACTTTTTCTCTTTGCTCAGCACCAAGTGATGCAATTAAGTTTCCTTTAGAATCTAATACTTTGGTTGCTTCTTTCTCAAACATTCTTTGAGCGTCAAATTCAGGAGCACTTTTAACTATGTAGTAACAAAATCCAATTCCTGCAACAAAGCAAACAAGAGCAAAAAACATAACTACAACTAAGAACCAGTACCAAAATCTAAATTTTCTTGGTTTACCATTTTCATTGTTTCTAACTTTTCTTTTCACTTTTTTTCCATCCTTCTTCTCTTTATTATTCTTTAAAGTACGCATTATCCACAGCATCTAAATATTTAAGTCTAGGAGTATAACTTTCTACAATCTTATATCCTTTTTCTTTAATATAATTAAATTCTATAGATTTTCTTGTACCTTTATCAATAAAGTCTAATATATCTTCACCTTTTATCAAAAAGAACTCATTATTCATAAATATTATAAGAAATATAATACCGCCTTGTTTTATAGCTTTTCTCATATGTAGAACTTGATGATCTTTTATATTTGATAAAGGAAAAGATGTTTTGTTATGACATTCTTTAGCATCATACTCTATATATTTACCTTTATATATTCCATTATAATCAAGTGTAGAAATACTAGAATAAACTGCTTTATTTATCAAATGCGATTTATTAGTTGGATAACTAACATTTAATACTTTAATTGGAGTCGGTTTCTTATATATCAAACACTTGTCTGTACTATTATAATATGTATTAGAATCATTTAATATATTTTCAAGAAACATACCTCTATTTTTATAAGTACCAGTATCCACCAAGAATCACCACTTTAATTATACTATATTTATATGTTTTTTTCTATCTATTACATTTATAAATGTAAAGTAATTTTATATTGCATATTTAACATTTTATGATAAAATTAAATTATAGTAGGAAGAGTGAGTTATGAAAAATATTTTTAAATTATTATTAGCAATGATTCTAACGTTTTCTTTTTTAACAATTGGACATGCCGCAGATCTAGATGAAGAAACTAAAAAAGGAATAGAAGAAACTAAGAATTTTTGCTTAAATGCAGTAGGGGAAAAAGGGTGCATATATGATGAAAATGATACTCTATACACGTTAAGTGGCACAGTAAATAATTGGAATTTAGCAACATCATTAGAAATTAAAGATGCCAAATTAACAAGAGGATATCAAGCTTCTGACCCAGATGGGAATTTGGCTTTTGCAGGATGTTATAAAGCATACGTATCAGGGCATGATGATTTCACCGATGGATATTATTATGTTTTTAAGATTGTAAAACTAGACGGCGGAAAATGTAAGGCAACCGATTCAGATATTGTTCCATCCAAAGGAATGGGTTACTCAACATGGCTTGATGACTCTGACTATGATGGTGTTAATGGAATAGGAACAGATATGGCCATTTATACTGGTTGGGTAGCTGAAAATGATGGCAACTGTCCACTATTGTTTGGTTTAACTCAAAACACAAAGTGGTTGACAAAAACTTCGAATAAATACACTTTTACAAACGATGAATCAGGCATTCTCTATGGAAAAAAAATAGCTTTTGGATTTGGGGCGGTGTATGAAAGAGCAACAGGATGCACAATAGAAGATAGAGAAGGTTATGAAGAAGCAGAGGCTTGTTTCAATAATGCAATGGCAGAAATTGATTCATACAAATGTCCAAGCAATATATCAGATATGTCAAAAATATCAGATGACTTGAAAAAATATCAAGAACAATGTGATAGCGAACTTGCTAAACTATATGCAAATAAACTTCTTAAAGATAACGCAAAAGATTTTTCTGATAGATTAAAAACAAAAGCAGAAGAAAAAGTAAATTCATGTCAATTAGATAAATGTAACATTTCCTCAACACAAGCTGAGAAAATAAAGCAAGAAAAAACAGGCTCTAAATGTGCAACTGGATGTTCAGTTACTTTAACAGAACAAAGCAATGATGAAAATGCACAATGCTATTGTTGCGGAGGAAGTGCAAGCGGTTGTACTTATGTTTGGACAGAAAAACCTGCAGCAGCATGTGCCAGAGTAAAAAGCAAAACAAAAGATAAATGTATAGGAACTACAGATACAGACACATGTTTAAGCTGCCTTGAAAATATTTATAAAAAAGTAGGACTAAACAGTGAACAAAAAGAATGCATGCTAGATACTGAAGTTCAAAAAACAAATGCTATATCAAATATCAAAGAAGATATCGATGATCAATTTGAAAAACAAGTAGAAAAAAAGCTACAAGAAAATGAAGAACTATATAATAATATAGAAAACACTGAGTTTGATGCAGATTTACCAGCACCAGGATTTGGAGAAGGTGGAGAAAGCTGTGAAGCAATTGTAGGTCCAAATATAGCAAAACTTATAAAAATGTCATTAAATATTCTTAGAATAGTTGGTGCAATTATAGCAATAGTAAATGGCATGATGACATTAATACCAGCAGTTGTAAGTAAAGATCCAGAAGCACTTAAAAAAGCTGGAAATAAATGCGTAAAGATTGCTATAATATTATTAGTAATAGGTGTATTCCCATCAATATTAAGAGTTATAGGTAAAGTATTTGGTTACGATTTAAGTTGTATATTTGGTTAACTTGAAAAAAAATTAAATATATGGTACAATATACAAATCTTTTAAAAAGAGGGGTAAAAGGTCCATGAAAAAAAAGTATATAATTATATTATTAATAATGATAGCATCATTTATAGGTATTAAAAACATAAATGCATCAGAAATAAAGCCAAATGATTTACTAAGTGTAGTTACCACAGCAGGAGAACTACCATCATCTGGATTTGGTGACGCAGGAGAAAGTTGTGCAGACTTAGTCGGCGAAAACCTAGGAAAAGTAATAAAATTAGGCATTGATATATTAAGAATAGCCGGTGCAATAATAGCCATAGTAAATGGCATGTTAACAATGGTTAAAGCAGTAACATCAAAAGACCCAGGAATGATTAAAAAAGCTGGAGAAAAATGTATGAAAATGGGTATTATCTTATTAGTCATAGGTGTATTCCCAACAATTTTAAGAGTAATTGCTAGACTATTCGGATACGATTTAAGTTGTATATTCTAAAAAAGAGTGAAAAAACTCTTTTTTTTACTGGAAAAATGTGCTAAAATAATAACGCTTTAAGAAAAAAAGACATACCTATTGATTTAATATTCTAGTGCTTAAATAACATTAAGTGAATATTAATTAAAAGATAGGTAGAAGAATTAACGAAAGGAGAGAAGAAAAATGGCAGTAATTGCAAAAAGTTATTTATTAGAAGCAGGTGTACACTTTGGACACCAAGCAAAAAGATGGAATCCAAAAATGAAGGAATTCATCTTCACAACTAGAGATGACATTCATATTATTGATTTACAAAAAACTGTTGAAAAAATTGAAGAAGCTTACGCTGAACTTCTTAAAGCATGCGAAAACGGTGGTAAGGTTCTATTTGTAGGTACTAAGAAACAAGCTAAAGAAGCTAGTATCGAAGAAGCTACAAGATGTAATAGTTTTTATGTAACTGAAAGATGGTTAGGAGGAATCTTAACAAACTTCAGAACAATAAGAGAAAGAATCAAAAGATTAGTTGAAATCGAAAAAATGGAGAAAGAAGGTAAATTCGAATTACTTCCTAAAAAAGAAGTTGCTCAAATTCAAAAAGAATATGACAGACTAAATAAACTTCTTGGTGGAATCAGAGAAATGGATCGCCTTCCAAAAGCTATTATCGTTGTAGATCCAAGAGTAGAAATCAATGCTATTCGTGAAGCTCGTAAATTACATATTCCAGTATTCGGAATTGTAGATACAAACTGTGATCCAGATGATGTAGACTTCCCAATTCCAGCAAACGATGATGCTGTTAGAAGTGTTAAAGTAGTTTTAGGTGTACTTGCTAATGCAGTATGTGAAGCTAATGGATTACCAACAGTTGATTACGTTACTGAAGAAGAAGTTTCTAGTAAACCAGCTAAAGAAATCAAAGTTGAAACTAAAGTAGTTGAATTTGATGATTTTAGTGAAGAAAAGAAAGAAAATAAAAAAGCTGAAAAAACAGAAACACCAAATTATGCAGATATGACTGTTTCAGAATTAAGAAAACTTGCTAAAGACAAAGGCGTAGCTGGATATTCAACTATGAAAAAAGATGAATTAATTTCATCATTAAATTAGGAGGAAATTATGGATATTAGTGCAAGTATGGTTAAAGACCTAAGAGAAAAAACAGGCGCAGGAATGATGGATTGTAAAAAAGCCCTTGTTGAATGTAATGGAGACATGGACAAAGCAATTGATTATTTAAGAGAAAAAGGTATTTCTAAAGCTGCTAAAAAAGCTGAAAGAATCGCTGCAGAAGGTCTTTCTAATATTTATATTAAAGGTAATGAAGCAGTAGTTGTAGAATTAAACTCAGAAACTGATTTCGTTGCTAAAAACTCTGAATTTAAAGAATTATTAGATAAAATTGGAAATACTATTTTAGATAATAAAGTTGAAAGTATGGAAGATGCTTTAAACACTAAATGTGGTGATGAAACTATTAATGAATTAATCGTTAACGCTACAGCTAAAATAGGAGAAAAAATTAGTCTAAGAAGATTTGAAAAAGTTACTAAAGAAGATTCTCAAGTATTTGGTTCTTACTTACATATGGGTGGTAAAATATCTTCATTAACAGTTGTTGATGGTGATAAAGAAGATGTAGCTCGTGATGTAGCAATGCAAGCAGCAGCTATGAGACCACTTTATATCAATATTGAATCAGTACCAGCAGAAGATTTAGAACATGAAAAAGCTGTAATTAAAGAACAAGTTATCAATGAAGGAAAGAAACCTGAATTCGCTGATAAAATTGTTGAAGGAAGACTTAGAAAATTCTATGAAGAAACTGTTCTTGAAGAACAAGCATTCATAAAAGATTCTGGTATTACAGTAAAAACTTTCTTAGAAAACAATAATTCAAAACTTGTTAAACTTGTAAAATATGAAGTAGGCGAAGGAATGGAAAAAAGAAACGATGACTTTGCTGCTGAAGTTATGAGTCAAATTAAGTAATTAACTATAAAGTATGGACTTGTCCATACTTTTATTTTATAATAAAGCACCGAGGAGAAAACTATGAACGTAGATGAGCAAAGAGTAATAAAAGAAATGATAGAAATATATAAACCAGATGGTTATGACTGGATGGGTAGCAGAATCAGTAAAAAGAACGTTCTAACATTTCACCATATAGTCAAAAGAAAAACAGGAAGAACAATAAAAGAAAACGGCGCTTTACTTACACAAAAAAGCCATGAAAGACTTAATAAATTAGAAGCACACAATCAAGATTTATTTGAACGTTGGCAATGGTTATTTGTGAGAATAAACTTAAGTGGTATGCCACCAAATGAAGAGTTAATAAGTGAAATACAAGCACTAAAAAAAGAAACAAGTGACTTCATATATGGAAAATCTTCAGAGTTAAAATTAATAAAAAAATAGTTAATTAAATAAAAAAATATAAAAAATAGTAAAAGTGTGAAAATTTATTGTAGAATTTGCTTGAAATTTGGCACTTTTTGTAC
>CAVDFY010000142.1:0-20918 GCA_963607925.1 bacterium | reverse complement strand
GTTAATAATTCATTTGTTTTTAATAATTATTATCAACCTTTATATCCAGTATCTACATCAGATGGTGAATATATGAATTTAATGAGCTTAATTCCTAAAGAAGGAATATGGAGTTTTAAAGCAACAAGTAAACTATCAATGCCATTTGGTCTTGGCAACATATTTAAAAAAGAAGGATATAACGCTTATGCATTTCATAATCACACATATAAATATTATAGTAGAGAAAAATCACACACGAATATAGGATTCAAATATATTGGTTGTGGTAATGGACTTGAAAAGAAAATGAATTGTAAGCATTGGCCAAATAGTGATGCTGAAATGATGGATGCAACATTCGATTATTATTTAAAAGATAATAAACCATTCGTAACATATTATATGACAGTAAGTGGACATTTAAATTATAATTTCTATGGTAATAATATGGCATCAAGAAATAAAAAAGCTGTAAAAGATTTAAAATATAGTACAGCAGTTAAAGCGTATTATGCAACACAAATAGAATTAGATAAAGCAATGTCAAAATTATTGAATAAATTAGAAGAAAAAAATTTATTAAATGATACATTAATAGTAATCGCACCAGATCATTATCCATATGGACTAAAAACATCAGAAATGAATGAAGTAAGTAAAATAGATAGAAGTGATAAATTTGAAAACTATCATACTTCATTAATAATATATAATCCAACAATAGAGAAAACAGAAGTTAATAAAGTTGTTTCTGGAATAGATATTTTACCAACAGTACTTAATTTATTCGGAATAGCTTATGATTCAAGATTACTTATGGGAAAAGATATATTTAGTGAAACCGAAGGTTTAGCAATACTATCTGATAGAAGTTGGGTATCAGATAAAGGAAAATATAATAGTGTCTCAAAAGAATTTACAAACACTACAAATGAAGAAGTATCTAAAGAATATATAGAAAAAATTAATACAGAAGTATATCAAAAATTTAGTATGTCTTCATTAATACTAGATAATGATTACTATAAAAAGTTAGGACTATAAAATGAAAATAGAAGTAAATGATTTTAATTTAAGAGATACCATACTAAGTGGAGCATGCTTTAGAGTAACAGAAGAAACTGATGGAAGTTTTACTAATATATTAAGTGATAGAGTAATAAACATTAAACAAGTTACTAACACTTTAATAGTAAGTTCAAATAGTGATGAAAATTTAAAAGAAGTAATTTTAGAATATTTTGATCTAAAAAGAGACTATAATTTCATAAATAAACAACTTATTAACAGTGATGATAAAATGAAAGAAATAATTAACAAATGTAATGGATATAAAATATTAAATCAAAGCCCATTCGAAATGTGTATTAGCTACATAATAAGTCAAAATAATAATGTTAAAAGAATCTCTAATAGTATAAATCTATTATGTAAGAAATATGGAACAAAAGTAGAATTTAATAATAAAGATTACTATTTATTTCCAATATATGAGCAATTAAAAAACTTAAAAAGCGAAGACTTTAGAGAACTTGGAGTAGGATTTAGAGATAAATATTTAGAAGACTTCTTAATTAAGTATCCAAGTTTAAAAGATATAAACACTTTATCAACAGAAGAAGCAACAAATGAATTAATGAAAGTTAAAGGAATAGGCCTTAAAGTAGCCTCATGTATATTATTATTCGGATATAAAAGATTAGATACTTTTCCGATAGATACATGGGTAAAACAAAATATAAAAGAAATATATGGAATAAAAGATGATCAAAAAACAATAGAAAGATTTGCTAAAGAAAAATACAAAGAATATTCAGGTTTAGCAATACAATATTTATTTCATAGTAAAAGAAATATCAAGTAACATTAATTGTTACTTTTTTTATGGAAAAAATATATTTGGTATGGTATTATATTCATATAATAGGTGAGTATGAAAAATAACTTAGTAAAAATTTTATTAACAATAAGTTTTCTTCTTCTAACAATAACAGCATCAGTTATTGGATTTTTTGAACGTGAAAAAATAGATGCATTAGAAAGTGGATTTAAAATATTAGGAAGTAATAATGTTACACTTGATTATGGGAATAACTATGTAGAAGAAGGATACGTTGCGGAATTTGATGGAAAAGATTATAAAAACGAAGTAAAAATAATAAATAATATTGATAATACTAAAATAGGCGAATATGATGTAGAATACACATTACAATATAAGAAATATAATAAAACACTAAAGAGAAAAGTAAAAATAGTAGATAATGAAGCACCAATATTAAGTTTAAGCGACAAAGAAGTATATTGTACTGTGAAAGAAAAATGTGACGATGTAAAATATACAGCAAAAGATAACTATGATGGAGATATAACTGATAAAGTTAAAACTGATTCAAATGTAGATATTAATACAAAAGGAAATTATGAAATAAAATACACAGTTGAAGACTCAAGCGGAAATAAAACTGAAGAAACTGTAAAAGTACATGTGACAACAAAAGATGAGAATACTTATATAGAAGTTAAAATATCTACACAAAAACTAGTATATTATGTAAAAAAGAAACCAGTATTTACAACTGATGTAACAACTGGCCTTAATGGAGCGACTAAACTTGGAAACTTTAGAGTAAATAAGAAGGCAAGAAATACATATCTTGTAACAAAGAAATATAAATCATTTGTTAAATATTGGATAGGTTATGATGGAAGAAGTTATGGAATTCATGATGCATCATGGAGAAAGAAATTTGGAGGAAACATCTATCTAACCAATGGAAGTCATGGATGTGTAAATGTTCCGACATCATCTGCAGAAAAATTATATTCAATGGTAGAAGTAGGAACCCCAGTATATATTAAAAGATGAGTAGTCATCTTTTTTATTGCTTTTTAAGCAAAAATAAGATATAATATACACTCGGTAAGAAGTGGAAAAAAGAAAAGGAGGAATTATCATGAAAATAATAAAGAAAAGTAATATATGTTCATGCAAAGCAAATGCTGAATTATTAGCAAACAAAAGAATAGACGGACTACATTTCACAACAAGAAATGGTTTTACATTTGATTCAAAAGCAATAGAAAAACATATAAGAACAAGAAAACCAATAATATATAGAACAGAAAACGATGAAATGGCATCAATAGATTATACAATGTTTTGTTTAACAAATTTTGCAAATAAGTTTCCTAATTTAATAGTATCTCTTTCAGATACAGAAATGACTTTATATGTTCAAGAAATGTTAAAGAGTGAAGGAGTTAGTATAAAAACAGCAACACCAATTACAGAAACAACTGATGGCGACTATGTACTATATTCAAAAGAAGCATTAAGAACACCAAGTGGTCAAAGCGAAAAAACAAATGTATCTAAAATGTTAGAATTATTACGTCAAAAGAAAAAAATAATATTAGATTATGAAGCTTATACAGACATGGAAGGTCTTGAAGCATTAGACGAACTAATCAAAGAAACTAATAGTTCTGATGATATACTAATAAGTACATGGACACCAAAAAGAATATTAAAATAAAAAACTAGTTGCAATAATTAAATTAATATGTTAATATTTTAACGAGGTAAAAAAATAGATGATAGAATTAAGCAAAGTAAAACCTAACAAAATATTAAAAAAGTGTTCAGGCATCACTATTGCTTTTAATTCTTTTTAAATTTCTCATCATTAATTGATGAGATTTTTTTTGCCATAATTTATTGTTTAAAAGGAGGAAATATGAAAGAAAACAATAAAATGTTACTCGATGTTAATGAAAAGCCACCAATACTTAAGTGGATACTTTTATCTTTGCAACATGTATTCGCAATGTTTGGAGCAACAATTTTGGTTCCAATTTTAGTAAACACTGCATCAGGAAGTGAAGTACTTTCCATACCAGTAGCACTAATATCTTCAGGTATAGGAACACTAATCTATATCATATGTACTAGAGGAAAAAGTCCAGTATATTTAGGAAGCTCATTTGCATTTATTTCACCAATGATAGTAGGATTTGCTAAGAGCGGAAAATCAAGCATATTTACTGCGATAATGGCAGTAGGACTAGTATATGTATTAGTGGCATTAATAATTAAACTAGTTGGTAAAAAATGGATTAATAAGTTATTACCACCAATAGTAGTTGGACCTATGATAATGATTATAGGATTATCACTAGCACCAACAGCAGTAGAAGAAATAGGACTTAATATGGAAACAGTTCCATGGAAAAATATAGTAGTAGCACTAGTGGCGTTTTTAACAACAGGAGTACTTGCAGTAAGAGGTAAAGGATTCTTAAAAGTAATACCATTCTTAATGGGAATGATAGCAGGATATATAGCATCAATGATACTTGGTATGGTAGATTATAGTGGAATAGTAAGTGCTAAAATAATATCAAAACCAAATTTTTATCTACCATTCATTCACTATAAATTAAATTTTGAAGCATTACTTACTATAGTACCAATTGCACTAGTAACAATAGCAGAACACATAGGTGACCATAAAGTATTAAGTGAAATAATAGATAAAGATTTAATAGAAGATCCGGGATTAGATAATACACTTATGGGAGATGGAATTGCAACATTTGCAGCAGGACTTATTGGAGGACCAGCAAACACTACATATGGAGAAAACACTTCAGTAGTTGGTATGACTAAAGTAGCATCAGTTTGGGTAATCGGATTAGCAGCAGTAATAGCAATAATATTTGGATTCTTAGGACAATTAACAGCAATCATCTCATCAATACCAACACCAGTATTAGGTGGAGTATCAATATTACTTTATGGATTTATATCAGTAAATGGACTTAAAATATTAATTCAAAATAAAGTTGATTTTGGAAATACTAAAAATGTAATCGTAGCGTCTTCAATGTTAGTTTTAGGACTTGGTGGAGCAGCTATATCAGTAGTAACAAAGAATATAAATATTTCGATATCAGGAATGAGCTTAGCAGCAATCGTTGGTATACTTTTAAACTTATTAATTAAGGAGGAAAAATAGTGAAAGAAATAGTTTTAAATCATCCTTTAGTTACTCACAAGTTATCAATACTTAGAAATGAAAAAACTGGAACTAAAGAATTTAGAGAAATAATAAGTGAAATATCAGTACTTCTATGCTATGAAGCAACAAAAGATGCAGTACTTGAAGAATGTGAAATAAATACTCCTTTAGAAAAATATAAAACATATAAATTAAATGAAGATAAATATGCTTTTGTACCAATATTAAGAGCAGGAATGAGCATGGTAGATGGTATATTAACAGTAATACCAAATGCTAAAATAGGGCATATAGGTCTTTATAGAAATGAAAAAACATTTGAACCAGTAGAATACTATTACAAAATGCCAAAGGGTATAGAAGATAGAGAAGTATTTGTTCTAGATCCAATGCTAGCTACTGGAGGAAGTGCTATCGCAACGATAGACAGATTAAAAAAAGATGGTGTTAAAAAGATTAAGTTCTTATGTATAATTTCATCCCCAGAAGGAATTAAAGCATTAAAAAAAGCACATAAAGATGTTCAAATATATACTTCTTATGTAGATAGATGCCTAAATGAAAATAAATATATTTTGCCAGGTCTAGGTGATGCAGGAGATAGGGTTTACGGTACCAAATAAACTTATGATTAAATAATTGAAAACTATGTTATAATAATAATATGATAAAAAAGATACTAAAAGAAAATTGGATATATATGTTAATTATTATCTTCTTGATAGTATCTTTTATTGTGATTAAAAATAGTAGTATTTACAAATATATTGTAAACTTTGACTATAAAGTAATTGAATTTTTTGGAAACATAAATGACAAAAGGTTAACAGCGGCTATGAGTTTCATAACAAATTTTGGTGATTGGCACATACCAATTATAATAATCGTGTGTATATTTCTATTTTTAAAGAATAAATGGTACTTCTATCTTATATCAGGTAGTTACTTATTTTCTGGAATAGTTGTATTCATTACAAAAAATTTAGTACAAAGGTCAAGGCCGCTAGAAGCACTAATAAAAATACCAAGTAGTTTTAGTTTTCCAAGTGGACACACTCTAACATCATTAGTGTTCTATATGACATTATTTTATCTTATGACTGAAAAGTCAAACAACTTTATAAGAGTATTATTTGGATTGTTATTTTGTTTCTTAATATGTGTTGTAGCATTTTCAAGAGTTTGCCTAGGAGTTCATTTCTTCTCAGATGTAGTAGGTGGATTTATACTTGGGGTACCTTGTTTACTATGTAGTTTAAATATAATAGAAAAGAATTTTAAGGAGAAGTTATAATGAAAGCATTAGCATTAGAAGGTGGAGGAGCAAGAGGAGCATATGAAGCAGGTGCTATAAAAGCCCTATCTAAAAAGAAAACATTTTTTGATGCAGTCGCAGGTACATCTATAGGAGCAATAAACGCAGCATTCTACGCTTGCAATAACCTAGATGGAATGTATAAATTATGGGAAACAACTGACAGTAAAGAACTATTTGGTTTAAATGGAAAATTCTTAAACGATATTTCTAATCACAAATTTGATTTACAAGAAATAAAAGAGAATAAAGATGATATAGAAAAGATAATAAAAAATGTTGGTGTAGATACAACAAATATAAGGAAATTACTTTCAAAAAATTTAAAAGAAGATAAATTTTATAAAAGTAAGATAAACTTTGGATTAGTAACATTCAGTATAAGTGACTTAAAACCATTAGAAATATTTAAACGTGAAATACCAAAAGGAAAGTTTGTCGATTATGTTTTAGCAAGTGCATACTTACCAGGCTTTAAACTTGAAAGAATTATTGACGATAAGTACTATTTAGATGGTGGAGTACATATGAATTGTCCTATAGATATGCTTCTAGACGAAGGATATGATGAAGTATATGCAGTTAGAGCTTGGGATAATAGAAAACTAAAATATAAGCCAAGGAAGAATACTAAAGTACACATTATAACACCAAGAGAAGACTTAGGTTCAATATTAGTATTTACTCCTGAAGTATCACTCTATAGAATGAATTTAGGTTACTATGATGCTTTAAAATATCTAGATAATTTAGATGGTAATAAGTATTATTTCAAACACAAAGATGAAACATATTATGATAGACTATTTGATAAAGTAACACTAAAAAGAATGATAAAAAAATATAACAAAGGATTACCACCTAAATCAAATAAAGACTTTATCATAAAAGTAATAGAGAAGGTATGTAAACAAAAAAATATAGAAAGATTTAAAATATATAACTTTCCATATCTAATTACTAAGTTAAAGTATCAATTTGCAGGTGATAAGAATAATATATATTATGATTTTATAAAAAATATAAAAGTGGATTTTGAAGATTAATCCACTTTTTTTAATAAAGCACTTGCAAAAAACACATTTTATTGCTAAAATATTATTTGCAAACGCAGGTATAGTTCAACGGTTAGAATGTGGCCTTGCCAAGGCTAAGATGCCGGTTCGATTCCGGTTACTTGCTCCAGAAGCAAAAATCGTCGCACCAAAGCGATGTTAATGATTAAATCAATCAGAAATGATTGATTTTTTTGTCGTTTAAGAAAGGTGTTGATGATATTATGATAAAAATAATCAAACAAGAAATTAAAATAAGTCATGAACTTAAGAACAAAGTTGAATGGGCTTGTAAACTTAATAGTACTAAACCTATTTTCATTAATGGTAGTTTATTAAAATTAGAGCCCACCAATATAGGCTATATAGAGCCTCATAGAGCAATTATTAATAATAAGACATATCTTTTATTTTTAATTTTAATTACCAACAAAATCACACAAGTTTTCAACAAACTTAAAATAGTAGGAATATTACTAACAGACATTCCACCACCACCTGAAGGATTATTAACAATAGTAATGAGTTCTGTAATATGAAAAAGGTAACAAATACCATTAATAATCAAAAAAAAGAACCAGCAAATATTAAGATAAATTTTGAAACTTTTTCACTCATTTCCCACCTCATCAACTTGTTAAAATAACATAAAATGTTTATTAAAACTAAATATAAAAAAAGAGAAATTAATTTTTTTCTCTTTTTTTGTTTCATAAAAGTCTTTTAACATTTCTACGCTTTTAAACATATATTTAGTTGTAAATATAATCAATAGAGCTATTACAATATAAAATGGAATTAATATATCAACATCAGTAAACGTACAATTAAAGCTAAAGCAATACATTGAAATAGTACTAAAACATAAAGTTATTACTATTGATGAAAGATACTGTAATGAAAATATACGATAATATTCAGTTTTAGATAATTCCTTTTATATTTTTTAAGTAATTATTTATTATATTTATAGAATCCTTCACCAGAAGACATACCAAGTTTTCCTTCGTCTATATATTTTTTTAAAAGTTTTTCTATTCCTTTAAAGTTATATGGAGCTAAAAAAGAAGGAATTTTTACATACATAAGTACGATTTCATATGCAGTTTTTAGTCCGACTGTATCAAGTATTTGAAATGGTCCTTTAGGAGAACCCGTTCCAAGCGTCCATGCCTTATCAATACTTTCTGGATCAGAAATACCATTAACGTATAAGTCTAATCCTGAAAATAGTAATGGTATTAACATAGAATTAAGTAAGTAACCTGATTTTTCTTTTTGAAGTGGAAGAGCAATCATATTAATATTTTCGGCAAACTTCATAACTTCATTAAAATATTTGTCTTCAGTCTTACTGTGTCTCATAACTTCCGCAGTATTATTTTTCCATATTGAGTTGGCGAAGTGTAATGATAAAAACTTTTCAGGTCTACCAGTATATTTAGCTAGCTTGCTTGGAAGCATAGTAGATGAGTTGGTAACAACTATAGTTTTGTCATCCAATAAAGGAGCCATTTCTAAATATAAATCTCTTTTAGCTTTAAAGTCTTCTGTCATAGACTCAATAACTAAATCAGCTCCTTTTAATGCTTTGTTTATATCTAATTCTAATTTTATGTTTTTAAAAGCATCTTCTACTCTTTTTAAACAATCTTTTTCATTAAATTCTTTTTTACCTACAATACCACGACACCAATTATTAATAGATTTACCATCTTTACTTGCCATTAATTTTATAGCAGTTATATAAGAATTTTTTACTGATTCTAACTTTGGTTTAGTTCTTTCAATACTTCCTTTACTTCTTAACCAAATAGTTACATTAAAACCTGAATAAGCAGTTTGAAATGCAATTTGAGTACCTAAAACTCCACCACCCATTACAGTAATATTTTTCATTTTTTACCTCCTAGTAACTAGATAATTATATCATATTATGAAAACAAAAGTTAAAAATTTACATATACTAGACTAGGAGGTTTTTATGGAAACAACTTTAAATAATACAGTTAGTGCTGTAGGAAATTATAATAGTATTCCAACATCTATTACATCTCTTGCTTCAGTTGTTACTATGATAAGTGGTTTAACTATAACTAAAACTGCAGATAAGGAGGTATGGGCAGATGGATTACTAACTTATACAATTGTTTTAGATAATGAAGCAACTGAAACTTATACTTCACCAGTTGTGACAGATAAAATTGACACTTCACTTGTAACTTTTGTGGCCGGAAGTGTAACTATAGATGGAGTAGAGGCAACATCAAGTGAATATACATATGAAGAAAGTACTGGAACTTTAACAGTAAATCTTACAGATATTGCACCCTCATCAAAAAAGACTATTACGTTTCAAGTTACGAAAAAATAGAAATACATATTTTATCTTAAAAAACAAATGCATACTTAAAACAAATAATTTAATTATTGAAAGCAATATTACTAAAACAACTAGTGTAATTACTAGAAAACAAAGAACATTTTATTGTAATACTCCATACTGGAGACTCTAAATCACGAAAGTGATTTTTTTCTATTCTTCAATACTAAATGTTATGTTCGCAGTATATTCTTCATTTATATCAATCTTATCAACCATATTAACAAGTATACCTTTGTCATCATCCCATTTAATAGTAGTAGTTTTATCTTTTGAATAATCACTTTCAGTATGAATTAACAAGTTATCAACAGATAATTTAGTAACATTACCAGTTCTATTAACATAAACTAAAGAATCCACTAAAACTTTTCCAGTTTTAGAAGTGAGTTCTCTATCGATGGATACATATAACTTCCAAGCACTGCCTTCAATTCTATTATCAGTAACTACTATTTTTACTTCTTCTTTACGTGGTAGTAAAAGTGGATCTAATGAAATAGGATTTAAAACAAAATCAATATTAGTTGGTGCGCTAACAAGAACTAAGTTACCATTTTCAATAACAGTAATTTTTTTAGTAATATAAATTACATCATTATAAGACTTACCTGTAATAGTTATAACCGTTCCAATATCTAATAAATCATTAAATGAATATGTATAATCACCATCACTATCCACTTTTATTACATCATTAACATCATTATAAGAAATAAGTATTGAAGAATTACTTACACTTTTACCATATATTTTCTTACTCTTATTAGTAACTATATTATTAGTTATTTCATAAGTACCTATAGACATTATCTTTTTATTAGGAAAGTTAAAATTACTCAGCGCTGGTAAAGTAGCTAGTTCTTCAGTAGTGAAATTATTTCTTGTAATAGTAGTCACACTTGAAGTAAAAGTACCAACTATATTTGAAGTGTTATCTTTATACCAAGAATAGGTCGGAAGAGTATTAAGACTTATATCATCGTTTAGATTAATAGAAGTATTAAATAAATTAAGTCTATCAAAACTAAAATTATAATTTACTGTCCCTGAAGCATAAATAATATTAGCTATACTATTATAAAGAACGACTTTTTTGGGATTAGTTATATTAAAATTTAAATTATTTCCATAAAAATATATATTATAGTTACTAGATGTTATACCAGTGTAATTATTTTTAATATCAAGTGTAGCACCTTCATTAATTGTTATATTTCCATAGCTATACCAAGCAGGATAACTACCATTTGTACCTGTTTGTTTAAGTATAAATGTAGCATTCTTTAGAATGTTTGTAACACCAGTACCATTACTACCATAGGCAAATCCATTTTTAGTGGTAACACTAAAATATGCATTTTCTTCAACTGTAAAAGCTAAATTATTTACTCCATATAAAAGTTCTCTATTAGTACTAGTGAAATTAACAATAGCATTTTCAAGTATAGTTAAAGTAGGATTAGTATTTCTAAACCAAAATGATGAATTAGAAGTAGATGTGTGATTTATAGTAGTATTTCCACCAATATAAATTTTATTACATTCAGCAACTTCATTACCGACAGAATAACTATCTTGAATAGTAATATTTGAGTCAATTATTCTACTTATTCCATATGGATTAAAGATACACTGAGTACCAACATAAGTTATATTATTATATTCTAGAGTTGTATTTTGATATGTACTTGATTCAGGAATATAAACTATTCCATAATAGTTATATCCAGTAACATCCATATTTTTAATTACTATCTTAGATGGATTAGCACTATTTACATAAATAGCACTAGTTCCACTTGTACTTTTCATATCTATGTATTTATGTCTAATATTATTATATGTACCATCTATTGTAACACTCACTTTATTACTAGCAATTCTAATACCACTAGTAAGAGTAATATCTTCATTTAAATAAATATAAGTATAGGTATTAGTTTCCTCAAGAGCACTTTTAAGTTCATTAAAACTATTAACAACAATTGTATTTTCATCAATTATAATCATACTAATAATATGAAATTTCTAATAATAATTGATTAAATATTTAATTTATGTTATAAAACTAGTAAAGGAAGTGTATCATGGGAAAATTTAGTAGAGAAATGAAAGAAAAATATAAAGATAAAAATAAGAAATCCATCGCAGTATATCTATTATTAAGGCTTCTTGTAATAGTATGTATGTGGATACAAATTGTAATGAAGCAATATAATAATGCTTTACTATGCGTACTTGCATTATTCTTATTTACAATTCCAACTATAATATCAGAAAAATTTAAAATAGGTATTCCAAGTCTTCTAGAATCTATTATCTATATGTTTATATTCTCATCAGCTATTTTAGGCGAAATAAATAACTTCTATGGAATAATACCAGGATGGGATACTATGCTTCATACTCTTAATGGCTTTATATGTGCAGGTATAGGTTTCTCACTAGTTGACTTATTAAATCAAAATAGTGAAAGAATTAGTCTATCTCCAATATATGTAGCACTAGTAGGATTTTGTTTTTCAATGACAATTGGTGTACTTTGGGAATTCTATGAGTTTGCTAGTGATAGAGTATTTTTAACTGATATGCAAAAGGATAGAGTAGTACAAAAATTCGGCTCAGTAGATTTAAACAAAGAAAAAGATAATAGTACTGTTAGAGTAGAAAATATAGATAAAACAACAATACATACTAAAGATGATAGAATATATGTAATTGAAGGTGGATATTTAGATATAGGTATTATCGATACTATGAAAGATTTATTTGTAAACTTTATAGGAGCAGTTGTTTATAGTACACTAGGTTACTTCTATATTAAGAAAAGAGATTACTCATTTGTTAAAAACTTTATGCCAAACAAAATAAAGAACGAAAATTAATCGTTCTTTTTAAATTCATCTTTATGTTCATTAAAGAAATCATAATATATTCTTACATTAGGAAGTTCTGTCCAATCTTTAGTAGTTACCTCATCTTCATCTAAATCATATATTTTTGCTTCTAATAAATTAAGTAGAAAAGGTGAGTGTGTTGAAATAATAAATTGACAGTTATAAAATCTAGCAGACTCTTCTATAAATTTTTTAAGTTTTAATTGATTTTCAGCAGATAAACTATTTTCAGGTTCATCAAGTATATAAATACTATCTTCTTTTATTTCTCTTTCCCAAAACATTAGTGCAGATTCTCCATTAGATTGTTCTACTATGTTATTGTTACCAAGTCTATTTCTTACATAATTAGACATTGATTTTCTTTTAGAATCATATGTATCTTTAAGTCTTTCATAGTTATCAAAATTATTATCACTATTAAATTTCATATCTAAGTATTCACGACTTAATCTTTCTTTTCTTCTATTAACATTAGCATTAATACTTCTGATATCCAAAAGGTAATCAAACACATCATCACTTGTAATAGTTTTAATTTCCATAGGTTCTTCAAAACTCATGTCATACTTACATTTAGAAGCGTATAAATCAAAGAAAGCACCTTTATCAAAATTTTCTTTTCTACTTGAATGAAGACATTCTGAAATAATATTAAGAAGTGTACTCTTACCACTACCATTTCCTCCATAAAATATTGTTATATTACTAAAAGTAATTTCTTTAAATTTTTTCATAGAGAATAAACTAACTGGATAATAAGAATTAAAAATATGCCTTCTTTCTTCATCAAATAAATAATGTTCTTGTACATCATCAAGTAGTTCAAACCTTTTTAAATAAACCATAAAACCTCCTTAATCTTTAATAATAATACCTAAATATCTTGCTAACATCGCAGCTTCTATCATATTAACACTAATTCCTTTTAATGATTGTAAGTCAATATTTATATCGTCAATACTAGAATTAGCTAAATCAAAACCAATATGTTCAAGTCTTAAAACGGTTACTTTATTAAGATTACATTTATCAAAATCAATATTCTTAAAATGACATTCCGTTATATAAGATTCTTCGAGAGTACACTCACTAAATAACAAATTATCAACATTAACACCATAAAAATTAGCATATCTTAAATTACAATTATTAAACCTTACATTTTTAAGATTTACTTCAGTAAAAGAAACACCAATTAATTTAGAATTATTAAATATAACCCTATGAATACCAACATTCTCAAAAGACTTATTAGACAAATCACAATTATTAAATATACAATCGATAAATTCAACATTTGAAAGTTTAATATCATTAAAATCAATCTTATTAAATACACAAGAATTAAAAGTGATATCACAAAACTCTTCTATATTATTTTGATCAAACTCTTTATTATCGATAGAGTATTCATAGTTATCTTTAATATAATAATCAGTAAACTTAATTTTTGGTTCAATAATTTTCTTCATGGCTTTATTATACAATATAAATGTAATATATTGTAAAAATGTTTATAAATATTTCCTTGTTATGATAAAATATAGTTGTGATTTATATGAACGACATAAATGTGTTTTATGATGAAATAATTAATGAAGCAAGTACTGGTAGAGTAGATTGCTTTTTTATGATGAATTTACTTTTTAGTACATATATAAGAGAAGAAAATAAAACTATAGAAGCTAAAAAGAATGATGATGGAAGATATTTAATACCAAGACTTGTTATTAAGAACAAAGAAAGTTTTAACAAGTTATTAACAGAATATTTAGAGTTAGCCAGAAAGAAATATGATTTATCTATATATCGTGATGAATTAACATTCGCAGATGTTGAAAATTATGAACAAGTTATTAACAAAATAATATTAACTACACTATGGGCTAATGCTACATATGATGATTTTAGCTGGTCAGAAGAGTTCTTAAGAAAACAAATAGCATTTCTAAAAAATGAGACATTTAGTGAATATGAAGATGCAACTATAATAGGATATTCTGAAACTTTAGGTGGATATGTAGAAATTGAAAATATTCAAGAAACTATATTAAATGAAACCCCTAATTCTTTAAAAATATCAGTTATTGAACCTGAAACTAGTGAAAGATATACTTTTCCATTAGTAAGATATGGTATCGAAGATAATAAATGTTATATATATGCTGTCCAAAAGAATAAAAAGTATGATGAAGAAAATAAATTTAAAAAGAAAGTAAATCGTAGATTATTTCAAATAGGTGAAAACTTTGATACTAAGAATGACACTTATGAAAATTATGGTGAAGGTAATTTAAAAGATGTTAGTGCATCATTTGTAGTTGCATCTAATATCGCACTTGGACTATTAGCATCTAAAGGAATAACAGATATAGTAGTACCTTCAATTCTAATAGAAAGATGGAATGCTAAAGAAACTGGAATAATAGTAAAATCAAAAAGAGAAGAAAATACTCAAGAATATATTGATTCAAATAAGAAAGAACATAATAAAATTCAAAACAATTTAACAGAAAAACTACTACGTACATTCTTAAGAATAGTTAGTCATAACAAAACATTTAATGTAACAGCTTATCCATTTGATATAGATTCATCACTTCATATTAAAACTAGTGAAGAATTAGATTGTAACAACACATTATTAAATGAAACATTTCTTATAGGAGAAAAAGTAAATAGTAAGAAAATATGATATAATATATGTAACGGAGGAAAATATGCTTGTAAGTAAAGATTGGAAAGATTATGAATGTATTGATGCAGGTAATGGTGAAAAACTAGAACGTTGGAAAAACGTAATTCTAAGAAGACCTGATCCATGGGCATTATGGACACACAAAGACACTAAAGAATGGCATAGTTATCATGCTGTATACCATAGAAGTGATAAAGGTGGAGGTTATTGGGAAAACAAAAAAACTTTTCCGGAATATTGGACAGTAGAGTATAAAAATTTAAAATTAAAAGTTAGCCCAACCGGATTTAAACATACTGGTTTATTTCCTGAACAAGCTGCAAACTGGGACTTCATAATGAGTAAAATTAGAAATGCTAATAGACCTATAAAAGTATTGAATTTATTTGCATACACTGGAGCAGCAACTATGGCAGCATCATCTGCAGGAGCAGTAGAGGTAGTACATGTAGATGCATCAAAAGGAATGAATGACTGGGCTAAAGAAAATGCTAAACTTTCAGGACTTGAAAATAATAAAATCAGATACATTTGTGATGACTGTTTAAAATTTGTTGAACGTGAGAAAAAAAGAGGAAACAAATATGATGCTATAATCATGGACCCACCAACATATGGAAGAGGTCCATCAAAAGAACTATGGAGATTCGAAGATAGTTTAAACAAACTAATAGATTCATGTATTGATATATTATCAGATGATCCATTATTCTTACTTATAAGTTCATACACAAAAGGTATAACACCTGAAATATTAAAAAATATTTTAGAAACAAGTGTTGAAGAAAAACTAAAAAATGGTAAAATTAAAACTGATGAAATAGGACTACAAATATCAACAAGAAATATGATACTTCCTTGTGGAGTCTATGGAAGGTGGGAAAAAGATGAAACTAAAAATGATAATTAAAAGTATTTTTGTAACAGTATTATCTTTAATATTAGTAGCACTAGCAGTAATAGCATTCATGAAAATAGATAAAACAGATGATTTATATAGTTTAACAGGAAAAAAAGATTATAGAATTATAGATAATATTGATAGTTGTGAAGAAAAGTTTATGGATTGTTTCTACAAAGAAGGAGAAACATATTATTGTTTTGAATGTAGAAAAAGTACAGAAGTATTATTAGAATGGTCAGATGGCTCACAAACTAGAATGATAGATGATTTAGAAAATGGAAAAGTAACTATAGAATCTTTAATAGCAAACGGACTTAAGGTAGTTAAGAGTAATGATTAATGTTATATATGAAGATAATCATCTTCTAGTAGTAGAAAAGCCTATAAATATCCCAACTCAAGAAGATAACACTAAAGATAAAGATCTTCTAACTATTCTAAAAGAATATATAAAAGAAAAATATAATAAACCAGGTAATGTTTACTTAGGACTAGTACATAGATTAGATAGACCAGTAGGTGGAATTATGGTTTTTGCTAGAACTTCAAAAGCTGCTTCACGTTTATCTGAACAAGTAAGAAATAAAACATTTAAAAAAACTTATAATGCAGTAGTTATAGGAAACATAGAGAATACTGGAAAACTAAAAGATTATTTATTAAAAGATGAAAAAAGAAATATAGTAAAAGTAGATGAAAAAGGTAAAGAAGCAATATTAAACTTTAAAAAACTAAATTTTAAAGATAATATGTCACTTGTAGAAATAAATCTAGAAACAGGAAGAAGTCATCAAATAAGAGTTCAAATGTCACATCATGGATATCCTCTTTTTGGTGATCAAAAATATAATAAAACCGCTAAAGTAGGAGAACAAATAGCATTGTTTGCTAAAAAAATTGAATTTGTTCATCCAACTACTAACGAATTACTAACATTTGAACTATATTTACCTAATCGTTATCCATTCACTATTTTTAAATAAGGAGTAAATGTGAAGAAAAAATTAAATATTGAAGTAGATATAAGTGAGAAAAAATATTTTACAAGTAAATACAATGAAAATACTTTAGCTCCTGAATTAAAAGATTATTTACTTAATGAGATAATAGGGTATGATATAAATACTAAGATTAATATAAATATTGATGCTAAATTCAAACTTACTGATGAAGAAAAAGAGCATTATAAAAAATTGATAATAAAAGAATTCAAAGAAAGTAACGATGAACTAGAATACGAAATAGAACTAGGAAATATTAAAAAATTAACTTTATTATTAATAGGAGTATCATTCGTAATCGCATCATATTTCTTTGGACATATAATCGGAGAAATATTAGAAGAGATACTTATGGTATTCGGATGGGTTGCTCTATGGGAAGTTGCATATGCAATATTCTTCACCGATGCATCAAGAAGAAGAAAAATTAAAAGAAATGACCAAATAATAAACGCAAATATTAAATATAAGGAGTAGACAAAATACTTGACTATTTTTAATTAACTTAATAATTAAACTGTCTAGTACTCTAAAACATTAACAAATTAATAACAAAGTATGATAAAATCATCTTAAAGTAAGAGGTGAATATCATGTATGATATAAATTTTAAAAATACAAGAAAAGGAAATAGTATCTATTTAATTTTTCTATTTGTTGGAATAGTATTAATGATAGCATTTGGTCTAGTGATAATATCTAGCAATAATAAATTTAAAAGCCTAGATTCAACAGTAACGTCTTCTAGAGTAGAGATTAGTACATATAAAAGTGAAAAGGGAGGCATTATGTATAGTCCAATATACTACTATGAAGTAGATGATATTGAATATGCTTGTTCTTCTAACGCGTCATCAAGCACAAGACCAAAAACTGATAATGCAAACGTATACTATGATTCTAAAAATCCAGAAGATTGCATGACTGACTATTCAAAGTCAGTCACAAAGTACATGTATATTGGAGTGATTATAGGAGTAATACTTACTATATTTGGTGTAGTGATTATAATAAAAGGTGAAAAAAAGATCAAAAAGATAAAAGAATTAAATAAGTATGGAAAACTTGTTAAGAATTTGCCATATAGACTTGAAGCATCAGGAATAACTGTGAATAATGTTCCAGTTCAAAGACCAGTAGTTGATTATACATTATCATCAGGAATCAAAATCACTTTATATGGAGACCCTCGTATGGATAGAAAAGTAGCGGATGCTGATGGAATGGTAGATTTAATTATAGATGAAAATGACCCAAGTAACTATTTTATAGACTTTGAAATAAATAGACTAACAGGCAACTTACCAACAGACTACTATAAACCAACTACTAACGAGCAAAATAATAACCAAACAAATCAAACAAATACAATGAATAATATAAATAATAATACAAATAATAATACAAATACATTATAAAAATGATATAATATAAAATAGGTGAGAATATGGAATTTGAAAATGATACAAATTATTTGGATCAACATTTTTTAGTTGATAAAAGCATCATAAATTTATTTGTTGATTCTGCTGAATTAAAACCAACTGATAATGTTGTTGAAATTGGACCTGGTAAATGTGAAATAAGTGATATAATTGCTAAACGTTCAGGTCGTTTAACATGCATTGAAATTGATAGAAATTTAGAACATTTTATTAATGTATTAAGGGATAAACATGATAATGTTGATGTAATATATGGTAATGTTCTAAATGTATATATTCCACCGTGTGATAAAATTATTTCAGCACTTCCATATTCAATAACAGAACCATTTATTGAAAAACTATTAAGATGCGAATTTGATATGTGCATTTTAATAGTAGGAAAAAAATTTGCTGATGCGGTTGTTAATAAATCATTAACAAAATTAGCATTACTTACTAATTCATTCTTTGATGTATCTAAAATAATGGATATAACACCAGATGCATTCGAACCAGCACCAAGAGTTATGTCATCAATGATAAGATTAGTACCAGTACAAAGAGAAAGTTTACAATATAGTTTCAAAAGATTTATGTTTAGAGAAATGGTCTTTCATAGAGAAAGAAAACTAAAAAATAATCTAATGGAAGCATTAATAGAATTTGCTAAATTACATAATAAAAAGCTAACTAAAAAAGAAAGTAAAAGTATTATAGAAGAATATCAAATTCCAAAAGAAACATTAAATAAACTAATGGAAAATCTTACAAACGAAGAATATGAATTAATTTATAACACATTAAAATAAGGAAAGTTAACTTTCCTTATTTTCTTTTATAAAACTAAATATTTCATTATAATACTTTTTAGGATCTTGAATACTTGATTTCATGTGCTTAGCTCCATCAATTATTAATAACTTCTTTTTGCCTTTATATAATTGATAAGCATCATATGCATTCTTAGGTGGCACAAGTTTATCAGCACTTCCGTGTATAAACATAAAAGGTATTTTACCATTCGTAAGTATTTCTTTAGGATTAAACTTATAAATATTAAATCCAAAAAATATACTAGAAAATATATTAAAAGATGAAATTATTGGTTTTGGTAAAAACTTTAAATATTTAAGTTGATTATAAAACTGATCATAATTAGAAATAAAGCCACAGTCTTCAATCGCACATATAACATTATCTGGAAGTTTTTCACCAACTGTTCTCATAATAACAGTTCCACCCATAGATATACCATATAATATAACTTTAGTTTTCTTCTTTTTATTTATATAATCTATCCAAGATAACATATCTTTTCTTTCATAAAATCCATGTGTTGAATAAACTCCATCACTTTTACCGTGAGCTCTTTGATCAATAAGCAAAATACTGTATCCTTTTTTATAGAAATTATAAGCTACCTCTAACATTTCTAAAGCATTATTAGTGTAACCATGTACAATGATAACCCAAGTGTTTAATTTGTTTTTAATTTCATAAGCGTGAAGTTTTTTCTTATCAAAAGACTTAATATAAACCTCTTTATAGTTAGAACTTTTAAACCATCTTTTAGATTCACTACTAGTTAACTTAAAAGTACCTTTTCCTTTAAACAATCTTTTCATAGATATTTTAGTACAATTTGAAAAGTGAAAGAAATAGACACCAATAATTAAGTATAATACTAATATGACAACTAGAATAATAACTAATATTTTCATTACTCAATCATTTTCCTTACTTGTGTATACAAATAAGGTTTAAATTCTTTAATAGGCAAAGGTTCATTATTTAAAATAGAATTGTAGCAAGTGCTTCCAACTAATTCAATAATCATAAATAATGTTACATCTGGATTATCAACTTTCTTAGAGTGCTTATTAATTTCATCTATAAATATAGTTTTTAAATCTTTATATTCAGCATTTATTATTTCAATTAAATCCCTATTATAAAGACCTAAAGATAAATTCTTATTAATAAGTTTTATTAAATCTTTGCTACTTGAAAGTTTATCTATTATATAATCAATAACACTAATAAGCTTATCAGGGAAGTTATCTAATTTCTTCTTACCTGTATATTCAATAGCATCACTAAATAATTTTTTTGATTTATCAATTATTACTTCTTCATGGATTTGCCATTTATCTTTAAAATATAAATAGAAAGTTCCTTTAGCAACACCAGCATCATTAGCTATATCACTAATAGAAGTATCATTAA
>CAVDFY010000141.1:0-3239 GCA_963607925.1 bacterium | reverse complement strand
AAACTTAACAGGAATAATATAGCTAATCAATAGTAGTAATAATATTTTTATTATAAACAGATACGAAGAATTAAAAGACTTTATGTCACTCCTAGGTATTAATATAAAATCATTTATTCAATATGGAAGTGGAAGTACAACATATAAAACATGGTTAAGTGATTTATTAAATATTATTGATAATGGTAAAACAGAAGATTTCTTAAAAGTAAGTAGCTATTTCTTTAAAAACTTTTATGATGAAGATGGTAAAAAAGAAAACAATGTATATGTAATAAGTAATTTATTAGAATTATTAAAAATATATACTATATATCCAGAATTATGTGCATCTCTAATTAATGAAAAACCAAGTTTATCTAAAGAAGATAAACAAGATTTAAGATTTTTATTTAATATTAAGTCAACTAAAGATATTAAAAATATAAATGAACTTAAAGGTCTTAGAAGAAGTACGTATAATGAATATTATGCATTAGTTAAGTCAGGAAAAATTAAAGAATTTAATATATATCAAATCAAAAGAATATTTAACGATATATTATTCAGTAATGCCATTGAAGAAATCAAGAAGATTGATGGAAGTTATGGATTAGAAGCATTAAGAAATTATAATAAAAAAAATGAATTTTTATGTAGATATATAGATGAGTTAATGAAATATGTGTCTATTATAGAATTAGTAGAATATTCAAATAACACAAAAGGTTTAATAGAAGCTTTAGAATATGTATTTAGTAGTAGTTATGAAGAATTTTTATGCATGCAAGGTGAATTTAGCAACTTAGGAAAGAAAATACAAAGACTATATGAGTTAGATTCACAAATGAGCTTAACAAAGCTAGAAAAGGCTAAAAAGCTTCCTAACGTCATATCAGAAGAATTAAGTAAAAGATATGGTGGAGAAGTATTAGATTTCAGTGATAAAAATTATATATTATATGCTCATATATTAAGTAATAAAGAAAAATTAGAAGATGTTATAAATGGAAGGTCTAATGGAAAAAGTAATTTCATATCAGTAAGTCCAATAAGTTATGCAGGACAAAAATATTATTATGATTACTCAAATATGATACTTTTATATGATGAAATAAGAACAGGAAGTTTTATATGTAGTTCAAAAGAAAATATTGGAAGTAATAGACTAATAAAGAATAATTCTAGTGAAGTTTCAGTGCAAAATGTAAGACAAAAAGGAATATTAGAAACAAGTGCAGCAACAAAACAAAATGCAGAAGCACTACTTTATAGAGAAGGCTTAGTTCCAAAAGGCATAGCTCTTCCAGGTGGTAGAGAACCAAATACTGAAGAAATGGAATGTCATAAAAAATATAATCTGCCTTTTGTTATAACACAAGAACCAAGAGAAGTTATAGAAAATGTAAAAGAAGTATTTAAACCAAATACTGAATATGAAGAAGAAATAGAAAGTAATAAAAAATTAGAAAAAATACTTCAAATAATATCTCCTAAAATAAATATAAAAAAAGAAAATAAAATTTATACGGGAAGAGAAATAGGATTATTCACAGATTCTCACGCACTATATGAACCAACTTTAGCAGTCCTAGAAGATACGAGAAAAAATGGAATAACAGAAATATATTCTCTTGGAGATAACATTGGTCTTGGTCCTAACCCAGTAGAAGTATTAGACATGCTTAGCTATTATAAAGTAACATCTATAATGGGTAATAGTGAATACTATAATACTCTTGGAACAGAACCTTTTACTTATTTCAATCCAATTAAAGAAGAAAATCAAGAATGGACAAGAAATAGACTCGGAACAGATAAAATAGAAAGAATGAAACTATGGGTTCCATCAATTGATATAACTGTTGGTGATAAGAAAATAGCACTATGCCATTTTGCGAACGACATAAGATGGGATTATTCAGATCATAGTACATGGATATATCAAGATAATTTCAAAGAAGGAGTTTCAAGTAAACAATTTCTTTATACAAATTCTCCTGAATCAAGAAAGAAAATTCAAGATATAATTACAAGTAATAGAAAAGCTCCTGAGTATATAAGAGGATTAGTAGATGCTCAAAATACTCCATTATTTAATGGCAAAAAAGTAGCTGATTATGATTCTATAATGCAAGGACATGTTCATTTTCAAATGGAAGATAAGTTAGATAATACTCAAATACATACACTAAGAGCAGCAGGCATAGGATATAAGGATGACCCTAAAGATATGGCATGCTACTATGTATTAAAAGAAAAGAAAGATGGAACATACGATATAGAAAAGAAATTAGTAAGCTTTAATAGAAACGTATTATTATCGAATATTAAATCATCAAGTATACCACATAAAGAACCAATACTTAGAATGACAAATTAAAAAGAAAATCTTATAAAACGTAAGACTTTTCTTTTTTTTAACTCTAAATCTTGATATAATGTTAAATGAGGAAGTGTGATATGGTAGAAAAATTTATGCCTGATATTTATCAAAAAAGCATTTATTATATAAATTATGACAAACTTTATAAAAAGGGAATACGTTGTTTATTATTTGACTTAGACAATACAATCGTACCAAGTCATACAAATAAACCAACTAAAAGACTTAAAAAGTTATTTGATGAGTTAAAAGATAAAGGATTTAAAGTAATTATAATATCTAATGCACCTAAACATAGAGTAGAACCTTTTAAAGATTATTTAATGGTAGATGCTTGTGCATTCTCTTTAAAACCTAGAAAAGATAAATATAATAAAATAATGGAAAGATTTAAATATAAAAGTTCTGAAATAGCAGCAATAGGAGATCAACTAATAACAGATATATGGGGAGCTAATAGATTAGATATAACAAGTATATTAGTAAATCCTCTTACTGAAAAAGATTATAGTATGACTATAATAAATAGATTATTAGAAAGAATAATATATGGAAATTTAGAAAAGAAAGAGCTATTTGTAAGGGGGAGATACTTTGAGTAAAGAATGTCTTGGATGTGGTAGTATTTTACAAAGTGAAAATGCTAAAAATGAAGGATTTGTAAAATCAAGTGTGTATGATAAAGCAGAATACTGTGAAAGATGCTTTAAAATAAAACATTATGGTGAATATAGTGTCTTAGATAAGAAAATAGATACTGATGGAATAATAAGAAACATTAATAGTGATAACCTTGCTAGTGTAGCATTCCTAATAGATGCACTTAATATAAATGAAAATGTTAAAAAATATATAAATAGATTTAAAAATAAAA
>CAVDFY010000140.1:0-16570 GCA_963607925.1 bacterium | reverse complement strand
TTTACAAGCAAGAGATGATTCAAAAGAATTTTTTGATAAAAATAAAGATAATAATTTTGAAAATTATAAAGAATATGCTAAAATAATTAATGAAATGACAAATTTAGATTAAAAGGAGTGATTAAAATGGGTAGAGCTCATGAAGTAAGAGCTAAAGCAATGGCTGCAACAGCTGCAAAAAAAAGTAAGTTATATTCAATCTATGCAAAGGAGATTTATCAAGCAGCGAAAGGAAACCCAGATCCATCAAGTAATGATGTATTAAGAAGAGTAATTGAGAAAGCTAAAAGAGAACAAGTTCCAGCTGACGTTATTAATAGAAACATTGATAAAGTTAAAAAAGGTGTAACAGAAAACTATGATACAGTAGAATATGAAGCATTTGCTCAAGGTGGAAGTTCACTAATTATTAAATGCTTAACAGATAATTCTAATAGAACAATTAGTTTTATTAAAACAGTATTTAATAAATGCGGAGCTAAAATGGCAGGACAAGGTGCAGTAAGCTTTATGTATGAACATTTAGGAGTAGTTGGAATTAAAGGACATTCTGAAGAAGAAGTAATGGACGCTTTAATCAATGGAGATGTTGATGTAAATGATATCGAAGTTGAAGATGATACAGTAGTTGTTTATACAGAAGTAGCAGATTTAAACAGTGCTAAAAAAGCTTTAGAAACAGCATTCCCAGGAATTGTATTTGAATTAGATGAAATTTCATACTTTGCTAAAGATACAGTTACACTAGAAGGTGAAGATAAAGCAAAATTTGAAAGATTACTAGATATGCTTGATGAACTAGATGATGTAAGTAATGTTTACCATAATGTAGAGATGTAAAAAACTCTACATTTTTTATTTTATGTATGTTACAATATATATGGAGGATAAAATGAAGTTTAAAGAAATGGAAGATAAATCATTAGAACAAATAAGATATAATCCTTATACAGTAGGAATACATAAAGAAAAAAAAGAAGGAAAATGTACTGAGATAAAAAAAGTTGCAGCAATTGCTTCAATATTAAATATACTTAATAATATAGGACTTTATAGTGAAGCACAAAAAGCATTAAGAAGTAAACAAGAAGATCCATCTTTAAAAGATGTAATAAACGAAATGTTAAGAATGGTAGAAGAAGATATAGAATCAAAAGAAGGTTCTTTAGGTGAAAAAAGTTTAGGATAGGTGAATAGAAATGAATTTTAATATAGATGATGTAATAGTATTTAATGACGGAGAATACCTAATCTTAGATGTTATAAGAGAAAATAATAACACATATTTATATCTAATAAATAATGATGAATTTATGGATGATGTATCAATTGTTAAAGTAAATAATAACAATAATGTTATTGAATATACAACAATAGATAATGACGAAGAATTCGATTATGTTGTTAACAAAATATTCTTAGATTTCAAAGATGATGTACTTGATTTTGCTACTGAATAATAAATACAAAAGATTATAATAGATATCAAACAAAATATAAAGTTTGATATCTTTTTTAATTGGTAAAAAAAGATTGACTAACACGATATAACATAATAAGATAATTAGAGCAAAAGAAAATATTAAAATTATAATTTTTTGAAGGTAAATTAGTAGCAATTTATTTTCTATTTTGATATAATCTATGTAGAATAGTTAAATGGGAAGTGAGAATATGTCATTTATAACATCGTTAATATCTGTAGGAGTTTATTGGATTTTTCAACCATTATTTTCATTGTTATTATACATTGATGGTGTAGTTTATTCATTAGTTGCATACTCATATAAAGTATTTATGCTTATGGCACAACTAAATTTCAATGTTGTGTATGCTTGGGTATCGCCTTTAATTGATAGAATTAATGCAATCATAATGGTATTAATTATGTTTAAACTCGGATATTCTCTTATTCAATATATGATTAATCCAGATAAACTATCAGATAATACAATAGGTGGAGCAGCATTATTAAAGAATATAGCTTGGTGTTCTGCATTATTAATTTCATATACATTTATATTTAGTGTTATGAACGAACTTAGTTTGCTTATCATTGGAGTACCAAAAGGATATGAGTTTACTACATTAAAAGAAATAGCGGATGTAACAACAGATGGTCAAGAAAATGACGCGGGTTTGATAGCTAGATTTATCTTTGGAACTCAAGCAGATATAGGAGACTTCGGAAAGTATCTAGCAACAACAACATTACAAGTTTTCCTACATGGAAAAGATAATCAAACATCAGCAGTAGAAAATATATATTCAAGACAATTAAATGAAGATATTAATAGTTTCGATTTAACAAAAATAACAGATGTTGTATCTGCATTAGATAAGACAGTAGAATACAAATATCCAATTATAAGTACGGCGATGGCGGTATATTTGATATGGAGTATAGTAAAATTATCAATTGAAATTGGAGTACGTATGTTTAAATTAATAGTACTTCAAATTATAGCTCCAGTAGCCATCGTTTCGATTATAGATAAAGGTTTTAATGCAAAACCTTGGAAAGCATTTGTAGATACATATTGGAAAACATGGGTAGATGCATTTATAAGAGTTGGTTCATTATTCTTGGTAACGGCATTTATCAGTAAATTCTGGACAGACCGTTCAGCATTATTCCCAGAAGTAGATGGATTTACAAGATATATAGTATTATTAATAGTTATATTCGCTGCATATAGATTTGCTCAATTATTACCAAAATTCATAGATGGAATATTTGGACACTCATTATCAGAAAACAATTCAAAAGGATTTGGAAAAGTTCTTGGAGGAATAGCAGGATTTGGATTAGGCGCTGCTGGCGGATTAATTACCGGTACAATAGGTGGAGCAGGCGTTGCTGGAACATTAGGAAATATTGTTAGCGGCGGTATTGGCGGAGCAAATGCCGGAAGAAAAGGCAAAAATGTTGCAGACTTCTTCAAAGGACAAGGTGCTAATGCTCAAGCTAATAGAGATAGAGCTGCAAGAATAGCTGCTCAAGGTGGCGGTTTAAGATATGCTGGAGCTAAACTAGAAAGCGGACTTGGATTAGCAAGAAATCAAGATACCAGAGATAAATTATATCAAAATAAACAAGCTGCATATGATGCACTTGATAGTGCAAAACTAGATGCAATAGAAAAAGAAACATCAAACGATGGAATTGCATACGGACGTGATGAAAAGAGCTTTGTAGAAAATAGCATGAATAAATACTATGAAAATAGTTCTGAATTACAAAGATTAGATGTTGTTGAAAGCAACATAAGAAGTAATAGAAGTCTAGGTGCTAACGTTCAAATGCAAGAATTACAAAAGGTAGAGGCAGAAAGACAAAGAGTAAAAGCAAAAATTAAAACAAATAACGAAAGTAGATTAAAAGATGAATGGCAACAAAAATATAAAGATGCTAAAGATGCTGATGGATCACATGCTATTGCAAATGCTGAAAGAAGAGTTAAAGCAGTTGGTGGAAGACAAGGAAGACAAGTTGTTGAAAGTTCAAGTCAAGCTGCAATTACAGGTGCAAGAAATGATATGGCAGGTAGAAGTAAAGATATAGAAGGATCAGGCACTTATCAAAGAGCACATAGACAAGATAAATAAAGAAAGGAGTAATAAATAATTATGTATATAATACCAGCAAATAGTAAAAAAAGTCAGTTGATATTTAATGTATTTAGACCAATTGATTTATTTGGAATTTTGTTACCTGGAGCTTTATTAACAGTTGTATTCTTATTCGTTTTTCCAGGAGATACAATATCAGCTATAGTAATTAAATTAGCTCCTGTGAGTTTGGCGTTATTTTTAGTAATGCCAATTCCTTTTTATCACAATGTACTAGTTTATTTAAGAGAATTATATTTATATTTTAATAGTCAAAGAAGATATTATTGGAGAGGATGGTGTGCTAGTTATGTGGGAAGCGATGGGGATACAGAGCAAGCCGAAAGTAAACGTTAAGGCACAAAAATATGCTGAAAACTGGTTACCTATTAGAGGTATCCAAAATGGAGAAATTATATTAGACAATGGTCAAAGAGTAACAGGAGTAAAAATTAAACCAAGAAACATTTTTATTCTTGATTATGATTCACAAAATAATGCAATATTTAATTTAAGAAATTTTTATAATACTTTAGATTATCCATTTTGGTTAATAGTTGCTGATAGACCGGTAGATATTAATGTATATTTAGCTCAACTAAAACTTTTATACAACCAAGTACAAACACCTGCAATTAGAAAATTAGTAAGAGAAGATATAGACAAAGCAAACTTATTTATGAGTAAGGAAGTTAATGTAACTGATACAGAGTACTTCATATTATTCAAAGATAGAAGACCAGAAATAATACAAAAGAGAATTCAAAACCTAGTATCCGGTTTAGCAGGAGCAGGACTTCAATCTGCTCAAACAAGTAATGATGATTTAAGAACTTTACTTGACGGATTTATGAATGGTGGAGAAACTACTGGATTTGGGACGGTGATGCCACGATGAGCGTAAGTTTTAAAAGTCAATTAGCTCCAAAGAGCTTAGAATTTAAACCATCTGAAATTGTAATAAGTGATAAATATTGTGCTATCCTTACAATAATTAGTTATCCAAAAGCTATTAACGAAGGTTATTTAGCAAATTTAACTCAATTATCAGGAATTAAAATATGTGTAAAGCATATTCCAATTGCATTCTCAGTATTATCAAAGATGTTAAATAAAGAAATTGCTGATATGAAAGCTCGTTATCAAAATGAACATGATAGAACAATACAAGAACAAATCAGACAAGACTATGAAAGTATTGAAAACTTCATTCAAATGTTAACAGCAACACAAGCAAGAATATTCGATTTCCAAATGCATCTTATGATAACTGCAGATTCTCATGAAGAATTAGAAAATAAAAAAGTACAAGTAAAGAATTACCTAGATGCAATGGGTATGAAAGGACTAGTACTTAGATTTGAACAAGAAAAAATATTAAAGAGTATGCTTCCAATATTCGAAGCAAATGATATAGAAGAAAGAGTTGGAACACCAATACCATCAGTTACAATGGCTGCAATGTATCCATATGTATTTGATAGTATCAAAGATCCAGGACTTTCATGTTTACTTGGAGTTGATTACTCAGGTGGAGTTATCCTATTTAATCAATTCTTATATCAAACTAAAAAAGAATTTAATAGAAACAATGCCAATATGATTATACTTGGTACTTCAGGTTCAGGTAAATCAACAGCTGCTAAAGTCTTACTAAGAAGTAACATTAGAAATGGTCATAAAATCATTGCAATCGACCCAGAAGGCGAACTTGAAGATATGACTAGATTATATGGTGGAGACTTCATTGATTTAGGTAAAGGTGGAGACTTCGGTATGATAAATCCACTAGAAGTAGTACTTGATGCAGATGAAGATGAAATGAAAGATGGAGTAGGATATGCAATTCTTACTCGTACACTTCAAACATTAAAAGCGTTTATGAAATACTACAGTCCTGATATCGAAGAAGATACACTAACAATGTTTAGTGAAGTAGTTCAAGATACATATAGACGTTATAAAATAGATTATAATACAGATTTTACTAAAATAGATGCACATGATTATCCAACATTTGATGATGTATATGCAACTATAAAAGGTAGATTACTTTCTATGACTGAACATACTCGTGAAAGAGAAGTTATGGAAAAACTTGAATTAAAGATTAGACCTCTTACTAGAGAATTAAGATATTACTTCACTGGTAAAACAACAATAGATACTGATGCAGACTTCATAGTATTTAATATTCGTGAATTAATGAATGCTGATAATAACATCAGAAATGCATTATTCTTCAACATATTAAAATATGCATGGGGTTTAACATTAGATAGAGAAGTAAATACAATATTAATGGTTGATGAAGCACATATGCTTCTAGCAGACCAAAATACATTAGGAGCAGAATTCCTAGCTCGTATTCAAAGACGTAGTCGTAAATATAACACAGGAACAATTATAATTACACAACAACCTACAGACTTCGCAGCACCTAATGTAATCATACATGGTAAAGCTATTTTCGATAATGCATCTTATTACTTAGTAATGGGACTTAGAAAACAAGCAGTAGACGATTTAGCAAGACTTGTAGATTTAAATGATCAAGAAAAAGATTCAATAAAGAGATATAGTCAAGGACAAGCATTATTCGTTTGTGGTAGTAGAAGAATGCGTATTAATGTAATTGCTACTCAACAAGAATTAGAATCATTTGGTTCTGGAGGAGGACTATAAAATAGTCCTCTTTATTTAAATAAAGGAAGTGAAGTATGAACGGTAATTTTGACGATGATGAAGCAATCCAAAATGAAAGAGAACGTAATAAATCAGGTATACTTCAAGGAGTAGATCATTTTTCGAGTACCCAAGAGCGTGGAATATATGGCGAAAAAGAAAAAACGCCAAGAGGACTTAACGGTATTCAAGATGATAAGATAAATAAAAAAGATCAAGCAGATATAGATGCCATAAATAATAGAGGAAAAAATCAATCAACAGATATAAATGGCAAAAAGAAAAAAGATAAAGATGGAGACAGTAATGAATCATCAAGTAGTAGTTCTTCTGGAAAAAAAGATGAATTAGAAAGCAAAGATGGTTCAAAAGATAAAGATAGCAAAGACAAAGATAAAGACAAGGATAAAAATAAAGAAAAATCTTCTAGCAATAATAAAGATGGAAAAGGTGGACTTTTTTCTTCAGTAGAAAAGAAAAAGGCAGCACTTATTCTAAAAATAAAAATTTATTTTTGGATAGCCGTAGGTGTCTTAGCAATATTTTTAATATTTTTCTTAATATCTTTTTTTATAATGGTTTTTGATAGTTTAACCACATCTTTATCAACCTTCTTTGGAGTGTCTGAAAATGGAACAACCGAATGTGAATATAATCCTGAAACAGGTGAGTATGAGCCAGAAGGATGTGAAACAGACGGACTTTTTACTGACAATAAATATCAAAATGTTAAGGAAGATTGTGATATTAATCATTATGATAGAGATGCTTGCGAATGTGATCCAGAAAAAGAAGAGTGTAGAAAACTTGATTCAGAAGAACTTGCGACAGTTCTTATGTCAGAAACAATCGAATCTTGTAACATTGATAGTGATTTTCAAAACTTTTGGGATAATGTTGATGCATTCTTTAGTGGGGGAAGTTTCAAAAATACTTGTTCGTTATTAAGATATATAAGAAAAAATATTGAAATGTATCAAAATGAATTTAATGTAACATTAGATGAAGGATTAATTGTAGCAAATATTTTTTATGGCTATGCGGAACAAGAAACGTATAAGAATTATACCAATGAAGTAGAAAGTGCAGAATACAAATCTGCAACTGAACATTACAAGGTTTTAATAGATATTATTAAAGATGGAAAGTTAACTAGAGATGACATAGACAGAATAATACAAAATAGTATATTTGAAGAAGTTTACCCTTACTGGAAATGGAAAATAACAGAAGATGAAGATGGAAACTTACATGGTAGTTGTAATCTAATGCACCAAGAAGTCTACAGATATAGTCTAGATAAATGGAAATTATTTATAAGATGGGGAGACGAAATAGATAGTGATTACAATGGAAATGATCGTAGCGGTTTTAGTACCGCAGGATATATGGGACTTAAAAAAATATTTGGTTCTGTAAAACTTTTAGATAGAGATTCACCAAAGTTAACAGATGGGGAAATTACAAGCTTGTATGGAAGCGGTTGGGTATACGACACTAATATGAATAGTGCATACTCAAGTACAGATGAAGAATGTAATGGTAAATACAAAGCATCAGAATTAAAAGAAAAGTATGGTCTAGCAGAGAATCCAACAGGAGTAGATACATCAAGTAAATTTTTTAAAGATAGAAATATTACAGGACTAATAGATACAAGCCATTATGAGCAAAAAGTAAAAGAAATAAATTCAAATCAAAAAGATATCTTTAATTCAAAAACAGTTAATTATTTTAAATCTAATTTATCAATTGGAACATATACAATTAACTACGATTATAGAGATGGATTTGCATATATAAATTATCCATTATATAAAACTGCTATTGATAATCCAAATACTGATATAGAATATAACGATATAACAACAAACAAAGCAATTGAGCAAATAATAGAAGAAATAATAAGTAGAAAAGTAGAGTTAAATGAAATATTATTAAAACAAGATTTAGATAGCAATGGAGTATATAGTTATTATACTAATGGAATCATTAATCCAGCGGGAACAACTGGTGCAGCATGTCAAGCATATATACCTGCAGATTATAGTGTATTAAAAGTTAAAGTAAATGACTGTGATGGAAACTTTATATTAGAAACTGACATAAAGGATTATATAATAGGTACAACATATGCAGAAATTGGATATACAAGCCTAGATGCATATGCACAAACCCAAATGGTCGCAGGATTATCGTATGCATTTAATAGACGTCAAAATTATAAATATGGCTCCCCAATAACAATGAAATCTGGTACATGTGATCAAGTGTATTGTTCACCAACGCAGGGATGTAGTACGAAGTCAACAAATAGTGGTTATCCATCAGCATATCCAGGATTCCAATATAAACTATACAAAAGAGCTTTATCAAGTGAACAACTTGCAAGATATGGTGCATTATTCGATGAAGCGGCTAAATATCTACTAGTAGGAAATGACAACATTGTTTATGCTGCAGGATATAGAGATTCAGAAAAATTAGCATTGAGCGCATTAAACAATTCAAAACAATCTCAAAATTATTGGGAAAAACAAGCGAAAAACGGATATAGTTTTACTGAAATCTTATCTGATGTATTTAACGGAAAAGCTACACTCGTTGAATGCCAGGATTCAAGTAATGATGTATTTGGTGGAAATGTTAATAATAATTATGATTATAGTGCTCAACAAACTGTAGATACAACAGATGAGTATCCTAAAAAATCACCATCAATTGGTAACTTCTATGGTTTCCCATACAGCGAAGAAAGCGAATCAATTAAAATAAATCCAGATTGGGTATCAAAAAACATAGTAGATGTAAGTACTAATTGTAGTAGTGGTGGATGGAATAAAACATATAAAGTAAATAAAGCTGTTAAAAATAACTTTGAACAAGCATTTAAAAATGTATGTAAATTATTAACTGAAGGAATAGATGGATGTAAATTAAGTTCATCAGACTTAGTTGATGGAAGTACATACACTGAGAAAAAAACAAGTAGTGGTATGATTGATATACATTCATATGGACTAGCACAAGATTGGAATTATTCAGCAAAATACACAATCAGTGGAAAAACATATACTCCATATGATAGTTCAAAATCAAGACAAAATTATAATTTGTTTGTATCAGAAGCACTCGATGGAAAAGAAAGTGATTGTCAAAATATAAATTATGTATTATGGAAATATGCATATGGTCCAGCTGGATTCAAATGGTTTGGAAATAATAAAGACTCATCATACGATGGAATGCATTTTGAAATAGATTATAATGCAAAGAATGAATAGAAAGGAATAATTATGAAAAAAAACGAAGAAGAAAAAAAAGCAACAATGGTTATATTAGGAACTATAGTTATTTTACTAATTATCATAATTGTTCCTTTTGCTTTTCTAAATAATAAATCCGAAAAAAATAATACAAAATTTCCAGGATACGAATATATAGATATAACACAAAAAAAATTAGCAGATAAAAATAGTTATAATGAAATAAAAACATCTTTAGAAGGAAATACTTTATTTAAAAGAACTTCATTAATTGATGATTATAGCTACGAAGGATATAATAGATTTAATATTGAGGGAATGATTAAAGGATATATACTTGCATATGAACCTGCTAATAAAAAATATTTTATATATAGTGATACAGACGAAGAAAAATACTGTATAGGAAAAAATAATGTAATCGCAGGATTTCAAGAATTATATAATACTGATATATCAAAAAGAATAGATGATTTTCTAGTGTATAGTAAATACATGACTTCAGGGGAAGATACATATTGCTTTAGTTTTAGAACTATATCAAATGAATATAACAACGATATAAAACTAAACATTACAGCACTATCTATGTCAGATGATGATATAGTTACAGCAAAATTATATGTATATACTTACTATACAATGGGAACAGAAGCAGAAAAAGAAAAAGTTAAAAGATTAGAAGATTCTATAAAAAATAATAATAATTCATTATCAAATTCAATAGTATATAATGAATTAAATGGAAGAGTAGTTCAAAAAGAATTAAACTTCAAAGTATTAAAATCAGGAAAATTTTTCAAATATCAAGTTTTAAGTATTAAAACTTTAGATAATTAGTGAAAATTTTCTTTTTCTATTGTATAATGTAATTAATTGAGGTGACAAAATGAAACTTAAATTTAGAGCTGATTTAAAAGATATAGTAATATTCTTAATATTTTGTTTAGTATTATTATATTTAATAGCTATAGCTGTTCTTAATTTAAATAGTGTTGCAGTAGATGGAACATTTAGAGGTTTAAATCCATTTCCAGCATTTACAAGTGAATTTATAACAGCAACTTTATTATTTTTTGTTTTAGCATTAGTAGCAATTTTAACTGCATGTTCATCTTATTTCTTTGAAAGAGAAGAAGGATTTGGAATCACTATTCAAAAGAAATCAAAGAATGATGGATATTCTAAACTAATGTCAGATAAAGACATGAAAAAAGATTATGGTATTAAAAAGGTACATTTAAAAGATGATACTTATGAAGCAGGTGGAATACCTGTTATCAATGATGGAAAAGATGCATGGGTAGATGCAAGTGGACAACCTCACTCATTAATCATGGGTGCTTCTGGTTCAGGTAAAACTCAAGCGTTCATGTTTCCATTAATTAAGATTTTAGGTAGAGCCGGAGAAAGTATGATAGTAACTGACCCTAAAGGTGAGTTATATGAAGCCTGCGGTTCACTATTAAAAGAAAAAGGATACAAAATTATATTAATTAACTTCCGTGACCCTAGAGAAGGAGCAGCATGGAATCCATTTAGTTATCCATATAGAATTTATAAAGAAGGAAATTCAGATAAAGCAAATGAACTTTTACAAGACCTTGCAAGTAATATATTAATAGATCCAAATAACAAAGCAGAACCATTCTGGGAACAAACTGCATCTAACTTCTTCACAGGTTTATCATTAGGATTATTCGATGATGCCACTGAATCAGAAATAAACATCAATAGTATAAATATGATGGCAGAAACTGGTGAAGATAGAATTGGTGCTTCTACTTATATTAAAGAATACTTTAAGAGTAAGGGTGAATTAAGTCCAGCATACATAGCAGCTGCATCTTGTATTAATGCACCAAATGAAACTCGTGGTGGTATCATGTCAACATTTAGAACAAAGACAAGAATATTCTCATCACAAGAAGCATTATCAGAAATGCTATCATATAGTGATTTCGATATAAGAGATGTAGGTAAAGAAAAAACAGCAGTATTCTTAAAAATACATGATGAAAAAACTACATATCATGCACTTGCAACAATATTTGTAAAACAAGCATACGAAGCATTAATCGCTGTAGCACAAACTTGTCCAAACTTAAAGTTACCTTATAGAACAAACTTTATTCTTGATGAGTTTGCAAATATGCCAGCATTAAAAGATGTTGAAACAATGATTACAGCATCTCGTTCAAGAAATATTAGATTTAGTTTCGTTATTCAAAACTTCTCACAATTAAATAAAGTTTATGGTAAAGATGTAGCTGAAACTATTAAAGGTAACTGTGGTAACTTCGTATATATCATGAGTACTGAACTTGCTGCCTTAGAAGAAATTAGTAAATTACTTGGTGACCAAAAACCAGCTAAAGCAGAAAAAGATAAACCAGCTCCTCCGATTAGACCTTTATTCACAGTAAGTGATTTACAAGCTCTAAAAGAAGGAGAAGTAATTATCAACAGATTTAGAAGTATGCCTTTTAAAACTAAATTAGTTTATGATTATAAAATTGACTGGGGTAAAAAGTATGAACAAATGTCATACACAGAAAGACCTAGAAAAGAAGTTAAAGTATTTGACCTAAAAGGATTTGTTACTAAACTAAAAGAAAATCAAGGAGAAACTGCTGGACCAGCTCCAATGGGAATGCCTGGTATGGTAAATCCATATATGCCTGCAGGAATGGCACCAGGTGGATCAAGATCTGCTGGAGTTATGCCAACAAGCTTAGATGATTACGTTAAAAGATTAGATGAAAAAATTGCTGAACTAGAACGTGAAGAAGCTGAAGAAAAAGCTAAAGCAGAGCGTGAAAAAGTAGAACAAAAACCAGTTGAAAACGTAACAAATAATATAACCAATAATTTTAGTGCAGTTCCTCTAGCTGAAAAAACAGAAGAAGAACTAGAAAAAGAAATTGGTGATATATTTGATCATAAGGTTAAAGAACCAGAAAAAGAAAAAGTTGAAGATTTAGACTTTAACAAATTCATAGTTCCAATGCCTGAAGATTTAGATGATGAGTATACTACTAAGGTACCTGAAACAACTACTCATTTCGAACAAGTAGTTGAGGAACCTGTTAAAGTTTCTATAGAAGAGCCTAAAAAAGAAGAAATTCCAACAGAGATTCCAAGATTTACTTCTCCATATGCTCATAATCAAGTACAACCTGAAGTTCAAACAGTTGAACCAAAACCAGTAAGTACAATAGAGAATATAGAAAAACCAAAAGTAAATATCGATGTTGATAGCGTAGTTGTTAACAATAAACCAAATGACGAAGACTTCTTCGATGATTTCTTTGGAAGTGAAGATGAATAATATTCATCTTTTTTTATGCATAAAATAAACTAGGTGATTAAATGAAAATAATAGATGTTAGTGATAAATATACATATGCACAAAATCATATACAAGGTAGTATCAATATTCCATATGATGTACTTATAAATAACTATAGACAATATCTAAATAAAAATGAAAATTATTACTTATATTGTAAAAGTGGAAAACTAAGTAAAAGAGCGACCATGGTTTTATCATCACTTGGATATAAAGTCTTCTATCTAGAAAAATAATACAAAATATATTATAATTATCTCGTGATTACTTATGGAGTATTTTAATGAGATAATTAACTTTATTGAAAATTCTGGTTTAATTGGTGTATTAGTAGGAGCCCTAATAATAGTATTTGAATCAATTATTCCGGTACTTCCATTAATGGTATTTATTACCATTAACTTTTTAGCATTCGGAAATTTCTTTGGATTCTTAATATCATGGATATTCACAATTATAGGTTGCGTTATATCATACTTTATATTTAAAAAAGGACTAAATAAAAAGTTTGATGTACTAACAGAAAATAAAGAAATAATAAATAAATATAAAAAAGTATTTAAAAATATAAGTCTTGGAAATCTAACACTTTTAATAGCACTTCCATTTACTCCAGCATTTCTTGTAAATATTGCTTGTGGGTTAGTAAACATGGACTTTAAGAAATTCTTAATCGCAACAATTATAGGAAAAATATCATTAGTATATTATTGTGGATTTGTCGGAACATCTCTTTTGGAAAGTTTTACTAATCCGGCTGTTTTAATAAAAATAGTACTATCACTTTTATTTACATATATAATAACTAAAATAGTAAACAAAATATTAAAAATAAAATAATTATGTTAAAATATTATTGGTGATAATATGGAATACTTAATAATTGGGCTTTTAGTAATAGTTATAATCTTGTTAATAATTTTAATAACTAGAAAGAATGATAACACTGAACTTAATGATAAACTATCTAAAACAGAAATAAGTGTTATTAAAGAAATAGGAGAGTTTAAACATAACTTTTCAAGTGATATAAACAAAGATTTTAATGAATTAAATGATAGAATAGAAAGAAAATTAAATCTTATAAATCAAAAAGTAAATGAGAAATTAGAAGACGGTTTTGATAAAACAAATAGAACATTTAATGAAGTAATGAATCGACTTACTAGAATAGATGAAGCACAAAAGAAAATAGATGGTCTCGGCACTGAAATCATTTCTTTAGAAAGTATACTTACTGATAAAAAGAGTAGAGGTATATTTGGAGAAGTTAATCTTTACCATATTTTATCATCTATCTTTGGTGAAAAGAATGATAGAATTTATAGAACACAATATACTTTATCAAATATGGCTATAGCAGATGCGATAGTATTTGGACCTGAACCTTTAGGGACAATATGTATAGACTCAAAGTTTCCATTAGAAAACTATAGAAGACTTGTTGAAAAGGGAATAAGTGATACTGAAAGAGCACTTAGATATAAAGCATTTGATGCTGATGTTAAAAAACATATAGATGCGATTGCTTCAAAATATATTATTCCAGGTGAAACATCTGATCAAGCAATAATGTTCTTACCAGCAGAAGCAATATTCGCAGAAATAAATGCATATCACACTTCATTAATAAAATATGCCGCTAGTAAGAAAGTATGGATAACAAGTCCAACAACACTTATGAGTTTACTTACAATTATAGAAGCAGTATTAAAAGGACTTGAAAGAGATAAATACACATCAATCATACATGAAGAATTAAATAGATTAGGAGTAGAATTCGGACGTTATAAAGAACGTTGGGATAAATTATCAAGAACAATACAAACAGTTAACAATGACGTTGAAAACATACACAAAACAACTGAAAAAATAACTAAGAGATTTGACTCAATAAATAATGTAAAACTAGAAGATTCTTCAAAACTATTAATAGAAGAAGATAATTAAAAAGGATTCACTATTGAATCCTTTTTCCTTGGTAACTATCTCTTTTTACCATTTCTTTATCTATGTCATCAAGTACACTAAACTTCTTTAATAACCAACTTGGTTCAATTAATAATTCTTTTATAGGGTCTCCTGTAATTCTATGTATTACAATCTCAGGTCTTAAAAGTTCAAGTTGATCTATAACTATATCAATATATTCTTCTTTACTTAGAACATGAAAATGAGTAGTATTATATAGATTTAATATTGGAGTATCTTTTAATATAAAAAGCATATGTATCTTTATACCTTGAATATCTAATTTATTTAAATATCTCACTGTATCAAGCATCATCTCTTTAGTTTCAAAAGGAAGTCCATTTATAATATGAACAACTACATCTATATTTCTTTTCCTAAGTTCTAAAACAGCATCTTCAAATTGTTTTAAAGAGTGTCCTCTGTTAATAAGTTTAGAAGTATCTTCATGAATAGTTTGAAGTCCAAGTTCTACTATTAAATCAGTTCTATTATTTAAGTCTTCTAAATAGTCAAGTATGTCCTTATCTAAAGCATCACATCTTGTAGCTATATTTAGACCTATAACATTATCTAATTTTAAAATTGGTTCATACTTACTTTTAAGAGTTTCTGTATCAGCATATGTATTAGTACCAGCTTGAAAGTATCCTATGTATTTAGCTGTTTGCCATTTCTTTAAATTATTATCTCTTACTTTATTAAATTGACTTATTAAATCCATCCCATCATTTTCACCACTGCCATTGTAACAATAAATACAACCAGTACTATTCTTTTTATTAGGGCAACTAAATCCAGCATTCAAAGATACTTTAAAAACCTTACATCCATATTTAGTTTTATTATAATAATTTAATGTATGATATCTTTTATTATCAAGAGTATATTTAAACATAATATTCACCGAAGATATTATATCACATAAATATTAAAACAAATAATCCCATTAAAAGACAATAAATACTAAAGTATATTAGTTTACCATTACGAACTATATTTCTAAACCATTTAAGAGTAAAGAAAGAAACAATAAATGAAAACGCAAATCCTAAAAAGTATGGAAGAAATTCTATATCACTATTTATTAAATCTTTAATACCAAGTATAGTAGTACCAAAACTAATAGGTATATAAAGCATAAAAGAGTAGTCAAATGATTCCTCTTTACTAAGTCCAGTGAAAAGTCCTGCGATAAGTGTACTACCGCTTCTACTAATACCTGGAAGTAATGCAATAATTTGAACTAAACCTATATATAAGGCATCACTAAAAGTTAATTCTTTTCTTACATTGTCTTTATTTCTAACTAAATATAAAAAGATACTAGTTATTATAAAAGAAATACCAACTATAGTAAAACTCATACTAATAATACTTTCTATATAATCTTTAAATAAGAATCCTATTATTCCAGCAGGTAAACATCCAACTAAAATATATAAAGAGTATTTATAATTACTTTTATATCTAATATTTCTATCTTTTAAGTACAATATAAAGCTTTCTAAGAGACTTATTAAACGTTTACGATAAATTAAACATACTGCAAGTAAACTACCAGCATTCACTATTATTTCAAAGCTTAAATCATTAGAAATGTTACTATTAAATAAATACTTAAAAATAAAAATATGTCCACTAGAAGACACTGGTAAAGGTTCAGTAAAACCCTGTATAATAC
>CAVDFY010000139.1:17670-19392 GCA_963607925.1 bacterium | reverse complement strand
TTGGTGATTTAAACATTTCTAAAATTGAAATTTTTGATAGCGATAAAAAAGTTACTTATACTACTAATTTTAAGTCTTTGATTAATGGTGACGGTTATATTAATTATAGAAATAAAAACATTAAATTATTTTTTGATAATTTTAATGAATCATTTAAAATTATTGTCTATTATAATAGTAGCGAAGATGTTAGTTCTTTAATATCATATAGATCATGTGATAAATATAATGTTTATAGTAAAAAGTTTATTTTTGAAAAATGTGATAATTGTAAATTAGAACTTTCAGTTAAAGATTTTAAATCTTATGTTAATCAATATATTGAAGTATATAGAGTTACTGATATAGTGTATAAAACATATAAATTAGAAAGAGAATATACTAGTGATTACTATTCTAATTTAGATGGTTATATTAAGGATGAAAGTACACTTAAAAAGTATTATAGATTTTTACTTAATGATTATATTATTGTTGATAATGATGGTAATATAGTTAAAGATGGTAACTGCTATAAAGAAACATGTTATATAAAATATTTAGATTATAAAGAAGAAATAGAGAATCCTAAAACAGGAGATAACATATATAAATATCTTACTAATAGTTCTATATTGTTAGTTATACTTGTGCTTTTATTAAATAAAAAATCTAGTTTTGTCGAATCACAACATTCTTAATAATAATTATAGTATTATTTAATCATGACAACAAATATTGAATTCAAAAAAGGGATTTTATTTGTTAGATTAAATGGTAGTTTTTATTGTGAGACATTAAATGTATTTGAGAGTAGAGTTATTCCTATAATATTAGGTATGTCTTTAAAACAGGTTAATATAGACCTAGAAGATGTTAATTATGTTGATAAAAGTGGAATAGATTCTATAATTAAAATATCTAATGTTGTTAGTAGATATGATGGTAAAGTAGTAATTAGTGGTATAAATGATAAACTTAAATTAACTCTTAAAAATAGTGATTTATTTGATTATTGTTTTAAATCTAAGAGTGAAAAACATAGTATAGGAATATTTAGTATATGAGCGATAAATGTTTAATGTTGATTAAAGAAAGCGAGGGTTTAATATATAAAATCGCTAGTAAATATTCTATGTATTATAGTATTGATGATCTCTATCAGGTAGGTTCTATTGGAGTAATAAAAGCATATAAAAACTTTAAGAAAGATACTAGTGTTAAGTTTAGTACATATGCTTATAAATATATTTTAGGAGAAATAATAGAATTTATTAGAACTGATAGGAATATTAGAGTTAGTGAAGAGTATATGTCATTATATAAAAAATATTTAAGTGTAAAAACACTACTTACTACAAGATATGGTAGAGAAGTGACGTTTAAAGAAATATGTTCTTTTATGGAAATGAATGAAAGTGTTATGCTTAATATAATTGAAACTATATCATTTACTACAAGTACAGATGAAAAGGATTATGATTATGGAAATGATAAAAGAGAGGAGATTGATAATAGAATTCTTTTAGATACAGAATTATCTTCAATGAATGATTTTGATAGACATTTAATAGAATATAGATATTATCAAGGATATACTCAAAGTGAAACTGCTGATGTTTTAGGAGTGTCTCAGGTAAAAGTATCAAGACAAGAAAAGTTAATACTAGAAAGAATGAAATCCAATATTTGTGCATAATAAAAAACACTTTTTAGTGTTTTTTTAATGCTGAAATAAAGAAT
>CAVDFY010000139.1:714-17660 GCA_963607925.1 bacterium | reverse complement strand
TCCAAAGCCACCAATTACTAAAGCAAATTTCCATTTATTCTTTAGAAATGAGTCATCTTCAATTACTTTATCTAGTGTTTTAAAACTATTTATTGTAGTCTTAAAGTCTTCATTATTAGTAAGTTCTGAATCACTACTATAAGTATAAACATAAATATAATTTTCAGTAGTAAATGCATATCCTTTTTGATATATATCGTATCCAGTTGATTCTTTAGTTGGCCATACTACATCATAACTAATTGTTTGCATATCATTAAGAGTATCTTTTTTAACATTTTTAACATCAACTTTAATTTTATATTCTTCTAGTTGTTTATTTATTTCATCTTCTAAATATTTTTCATATTCATTGATATTTTCATCAGTATAATTTTCGATGTTATATTTATTATCTTTTTGATTCTTACTAACTGTAATAATTATATTATCATTGTTTTTAGAATCATTACTAATCCATTTATATGTTCCATTTTCAGCAATTTCTTCTTTAAATGTTTCAGGTATATCAATCTTAAAGTATTCATTTTCATAAGCTTTTACATTACCAATACTAAGTAATAGTAGTGGTATTAATAATATTTTTTTCATTTAATTCACCAAAATAATTATAAGACATTTTACTAAATTTATCAACATTGATTATTTTGACAAATTATTACTAATTTTTCTTTTTGTTTTTATTGTTTAATGTTATAATTTATTATAGGAGAAGATTGTATGAGAAAGTTATTTAAATTATTTATTATTTTTAGCGTTTCATTTTTATTATTTGGATGTAATAAAAATGATGATAAGTTAGTTATGGTTACTGAAGCTGGATTTGCTCCATATGAATATCGTGATAGTAGTGGTATAGTTGGAGTTGATGTTGATATTGCTCGTGAGATAGCTTCAGCAATGGGAAAAGAATTAGAAATTAAAGATGTTGCGTTTGATTCACTTATTAATGAACTTAATTCAGGTAAAGCTGATTTTGCTGCTGCTGGAATGAGTATTAGTGAAGAGAGAAAAAAAGAAGTAGATTTTTCTATTGAATATGTTTCTAGTAAACAAGTAATAGTTGTTAGAAAAGATTATAATAAAATTAAAAGTGTTAATGATTTAAATGGTAAAACTATTTCTGTTCAACTTGGAAGTGTTGCGGATAGTTATGTTAGTAAAAACTATAAAGATTCTAAAGTAGTTCGTCAAAAGAAATTCTTAAGTGCTGCTGAAGATGTTAAAGCTAAAAAAGCAGATTGTATTGTAATGGATGAGTTACCAGCAAGAGAACTTGTTAAAAATAATAGTGAACTTACTATACTAAATATTGAGTTATTCACTGATAAATATGCTATTGCTGTTAAAAAGGGAAATACTGAACTGTTAAATAAAATAAATGAAGTGTTGGAAAAATTAATTGAAGAAGGGAAGATAGAAGAATTTGTTATTAATCATTCTTCTTAATGCTGTATGTCTGATTTATTAAATAAAATATATGATAATTTTTATAAAACAGTTATATTTGATAATAGATATGAATTAATATTAGAAGGTCTTAAAAATACTATTATTATATCTTTAGGAGCTCTTGTAATTGGTATATTAATTGGAGCAATTATATCTATTATAAGATATACTAATAAACATACAGGTAAGTTTAAACTATTAAATGCTATTAGTAAATTATATGTTTCAATTATAAGGGGTACTCCTAGTGTTCTACAACTTATGATTATGTATTATATAATATTTAAAACATCTACATTAAATCCTGTAATAGTTGGTATGCTTGCATTTGGTATTAATAGTGGAGCATATAGTTCTGAGATACTTAGAAGTGGATTTGATAGTATAGATGATGGTCAAATTGAAGGTGGGCTTGCGCTTGGACTTACATTTAGACAAACATTAATACATATTATAATACCTCAAGCTGTTAAAAACAGTTTAGCATCAATGGGTAATGAGTTTATCACTCTTGTAAAAGAAACTGCGATTGCAGGCTATATAGGTATTACAGATTTAACTAAAGCATCTGATATTATTGCATCTAATACATATGATTATTTCTTTCCATTAATTCTCATTGCGATTATATATTTAATAATTACTGGATTATTAAGTAAAATAATGAAAACTATTGAAAGGAAGATGGATGTTTAATGATTAGTGTAGATAATATTACTAAAAAGTATGGTAAAAAAATAGTATTTAAGAATATTAGTTTTGATATTACTGATAACGAAAAATTATTAATTATTGGTCCATCTGGTTGTGGTAAGACAACACTCATAAGATGTTTAAATGGATTTGAAAAAATAGATGGTGGTAAGATACTTTTAAATGGTGTTAATATTAAAGATATTGATGAAGTAACATTAAAGAGCAAAGTTGGAATGGTATTTCAAAACTTTAATTTGTTTCCTCATTTAACAGTTGGAGAAAATATTGCATTAGCGCCTAAATTATTAAAACTCGGAAGTAAAAGTGATATTGATAAAAGAGTTAGAGAATTATTAAATCAAGTTCATATACTTGATAAAATTGATGCTTATCCTAAAAGATTAAGTGGTGGAGAAAAGCAAAGAGTTGCGATAGCAAGAGCACTTGCTACTAAACCTGAAGTCATATTATTTGATGAACCTACAAGCGCATTAGATCCAGCTGTAATAAATGACTTATTAGAACTTTTAGATGAACTATCTAAAACTACTACAATAGTTGTTGTATCTCATGAAATGGATTTGATCAAAAATTATGCTGATAAAGTACTATTCTTAAAGAATAAAACAATACTTGAATATGGAACTAAAAAAGATATATTAAATAGTGAAAATATAGAAGTTAGAGAGTTTTTGGGAAAGAGTTGATAGTTATATGAATAATGAAAAAAGGTATAAAATGGGTTTTACTTTAGTGGAATTGATAGCAGTAATAGCAATAATTGCGATATTAACGTTGATGGCTGTACCTGCTGTATTAAAAATCTATAATAAATCTGTTTTACAGGCTATGGGTGTTCAAGAAAATGAAGTAGTAAATGCGGCTAATTTATTTATTGAAGACTATTGTAATTCGCCACTTGATAAATCTAAAATATGTCCTAAAAGTTATGAAAAAGTTGTAGATGGAAAGAGGACAATTTGCTTAAATGATTTGCAAAACGAAGGAGATAAATATATTGGCAGTATAAAGTATAAGGATTCTGATTGTAAGGGATATGTAACATATTATTTAGATTCAAAAACAGGTGTTTATGGAAATGAAAAAGCATATTTATTTTGTGGAAAAAATAGTAATGGTAGTTATGACTATATAACTGATGAATCATATGATTATAAATCATATTGTAGTTGTAATAATGATGATTTTTGTAATAATTATGAATTAAATACATATTGTACTTTTGATGGTGAACTTGTTCAGGGTGCAGAATATGTTAGTGGTCAATATACATATAGATATATGCAAGAAGGAAGATATTCTACATTAGACTTATCTTGGACAAATATTAGTACTGATGGATGGGGAGTACAACTTACTAATAAAAGTAGCACTGCTGATGTGACTACTAAACCATGCACATATATAAATGGTAAACCTGTAGTTTCGATGACTCAAATGTTTCAAGGATCTAAAGCAACGACAATAGACGTAAGTGAATTTAATACAAGTAATATTGAGAATATGCGTAGTATGTTTTATAATGTACAGGCTGTATTAGATGTAAGCGAGTTTGATACAAGCAAGGTTACTGATATGAGTTATATGTTTTTTAATACAAATTCTTCAATATTAGATGTAAGTAATTTTGATACAAGTAAAGTTAATAATATGAAATATATGTTTTACAATACGAAAGCTACATTAGATGTAAGTAAATTTGATACTAGTAATGTTACTGATATGAGCGGTATGTTTTATTATACACAGGCTACAACATTAGATGTAAGTGGATTTAATACAAGCAAAGTTACAACTATGTTTCAAATGTTCACATATTCTAAAGCAACAACATTGGATGTTAGTAAATTTGATACAAGTAAGGTAACTGATATGAAAAATATGTTTTATAGTACAAATGCTACATCACTAGATGTAAGTAATTTTGATACAAGTAATGTTACTGATATGAGCGGTATGTTTTATAAATCTAATGCTACGACAATAGATGTAAGCAATTTCAATACTAGCAATGTAACAGATATGTCAAATATGTTCAATTATACACAGGCTACAACATTAGATGTAAGTGGATTTAATACAAGCAAAGTTACAACTATGTTTCAAATGTTCACATATTCTAAAGCAACAACATTGGATGTTAGTAAATTTGATACAAGTAAGGTAACTGATATGAAAAATATGTTTTATAGTACAAATGCTACATCACTAGATGTAAGTAATTTTGATACAAGTAAAGTTACTAGTATGTATGGAATGTTTTACCATACAAATGTATCTAGTTTGGATTTGAGTAATTTTAATACAGGAAATGTAACTGATATGATTGGAATGTTTAATGGTTCGAAAGCAACAACAATAAAAGGTTTGGATTCTTTTAATACTAGTAATGTTACTGATATGACTTGTATGTTCTGTGACTCATACGCTTCTACATTAGATTTAAAAAAATTTAATACAGCTAAGGTAAATAGTATGAAAAATATGTTTATAAATGCTAGGGCAACAACAATAGATGTAAGTAATTTTGATACAAGTAAAGTTACTGATATGAGTTATATGTTTCAAAATAGTCAAGCAACAATACTAGATGTAAGTGGTTTTGATACAAGTAAGGTAACAAATATGAGTTATATGTTTTATAATACAAAAGCTAAAACTATATATTCTAGTGATAAATTTGTAACTAATTCAGTTACTACTAGTAATAATATGTTTTGGGGAGCAACTAACTTAGTAGGTGGAAATGGAACTGCATACAATAGTTCTTATGTTGATAAAACATATGCATGTATAGATACTGCTAGTACACCTGGATATTTCACATCGAAGTAACAATAAATAGTAAGTGAAAATTTTAAAATTCATTTACTTTTTTTTATATAAAAGTTATAATTATTATGAAGAATAAAGATGGAAAGGAGAATTGTATGTCAGGTATTCATGTATATAGTGAAATAAAACCTTTAAAAAAAGTATTATTACATAGACCTGGAGATGAATTTTTAAATTTAACTCCTAATACTTTAGAAAGACTTTTATTTGATGATATACCATATTTGAAAAAGGCTCAAGAAGAGCATGATGTGTTTGCTGGTGCTCTTAGAGCTGAAGGGGTTGAGGTTGTATATCTTGTTGATTTAGCTGCTGAAGCATTAGATACGCATCCTAAAGTTAGAGAAAAATTCTTAAAACAATTTATTAAAGAAGGAGGAGTTACTTCAGGGGTAGTATTTGACTTAGTATTTAATTATTTAAATCAATTTAAAGATAATCGTGAATTAATTAAGAAATGTATTACTGGTATAGATAGTGAAGATTTAGAAGGATATAGACCAAGTAGTGGATTCTTTGCTACTCGTGATATTGGAAAGATGATTTTAGATCCACTTCCAAACTTATATGCTCCACGTGATCCATTTGCTTCAATTGGAGATGGAGTAAGTATTCATAGAATGTATTCAGTTACTCGTCAGAGAGAAACTATATTTGCTGAATATATATTTAAATATCATCCAGAATATAAAGATACTCCTAAATATTATGATAGATATAATGCTTATCATATTGAAGGAGGAGACATTCAAGTACTTAGTGATGAAGTTATTGCAATAGGTATTTCTGAGAGAACAGAACCAGATGCGATAAATTTACTTGCTAAAAATATATTTAGTTCTAAAGATAATAAGTTTAAATATGTTCTTGCTTTTGATATTCCAGATGAAAGAAGTTTTATGCATTTAGATACTGTTATGACTAGATTAGATGTAGATAAATTTGCTGTTCATAGTCAAGTTATGCATGTAACTAAGGTATTTGAAATTTCTAAAGGAAAGAGTGAAGAAGAATTAAATATTGTAGAACTTAATATGCCACTTGATAAATTATTAGAGAAATATTTACATATTGATAAAGTTACTCTCATTAAATGTGGTGGAGGAAGGAGAATTCCTGCAGAAAGAGAACAATGGAGTGATGGAGCAAATCTACTTACAGTTAGACCTGGAGTTGCAATTGCATATGATAGAAATCATGTAAGTAATGAAGTATTCAGACAAGCCGGTATTAAAGTAATAGAAGTACCGAGTAGTGAACTATCTCGTGGTAGGGGCGGACCTCACTGTATGAGTATGGCATTAGAAAGAGAGGATTAAAAGATGGTTGATTTAAGAAAAAAATGCTTTCTAAAAATATTTGATTTTAAAGAAGAAGAAATTAGATATTTATTAGATTTAGCAAAAGATTTTAAAGAGAAGAAACATAATCATATTGCTCATGATTATTTAAAAGGAAAGAATATTGCATTAATATTTGAAAAAACTAGTACTAGAACTAGATGTTCATTTGAAGTTGCTGCTTATGATTTAGGTATGCATACTACATATTTAGATTCAAGTGGTAGTCAACTTGGAAAGAAAGAAAGTATTGCTGATACTGCTAGAGTTCTTGGAAGAATGTATGATGGTATAGAATTTAGAGGATTTAAACAAGCATCAGTAAATGATTTAGCAAAATATTCTGGAGTACCTGTATGGAATGGACTTACTGATACTTTCCATCCAACACAAGTACTTGCCGACTTTATGACTATGGAAGAACACTTTGGTCATTTAAAAGGATTAAAGCTTGTATTTATTGGAGATACTAGAAATAATATTGCTAATTCTTTAACTGTTATGAGTGCTAAAATGGGAGTTAATTTTGTAGCTTGTGGACCTAAAGAGTTATGGGGAGATGAAAAGATTCTTTCTAAAGCACGTACTATTGCTGAAAAGAATGGATGCACAATTACACAAACTGAAGATGTAAATGAAGCATTTAAAGATGCTGATGTAATATATACTGATGTATGGGTATCAATGGGTGAACCAGATGAGATATGGGAAAAGAGAATTAAACTATTAAAACCATATCAAGTAGATAAAGCTAAAATGTCTATGGCTAAAAAAGATGCTATATTTATGCATGCTTTACCTTCATTTCACGATCAAAATACTTCAATAGGAGTAGATATCAATAATAAATTTGGTATTCCTGAAATGGAAGTTACTAATGAAGTGTTTGAAAGTGAACAATCAGTTGTATTTGATGAAGCAGAAAACAGAATGCATACTATTAAAGCTGTTATGTATGCAACACTAAAAGATTAATAAAAGTAAGGGAGTTTTAAAAATGAAGTTGATTAAGAAAATATTTATAATAACAATTGTACTATTATTAATATTATCATGCTTATCTTATATAGATTATTTTCTTGTCAAAACTAAAAATGTTGTACCTAAGATTTCTTTGAAGGAAGATAAAAAAGAATTTATTGTATATAAAGCACCATTTTATAAAGTATGGTATTGTAAAGATAGTAAAACTACATTAATTGGAGGGTATGATGATCCAGATGCAGTTTGTCCTAAAAACTATACTTATAGCAATGGATATTATACTAATTCTTTAGGAGTAAAAATTTCTCAAAGAGATTTAGAATTAATTACTAAAAATGGTATTTATACAAGTGAAATGGTTGAAGCAATGAAAGACGTTAAAGCAGTTAATGATGCTGTGTATGTTGCTTCTTTATATGGAAAGACAGTGTACAAAAAATTAGTTGATAAAAAAGATAATGAGATGATGGTAGATGACAATTACTTAGTTGTTTTTCCTGAATTTAAAGAAGTAAAAGGTGTATATGATTGGTATTATGATGAAGAAGATGATACACAATTTTATTGCTTGATTGAAAAAGATAATGAAATAATTTATTCTAAGTATGAGAATAATAGTTGTGATAAAAAGTATACTAAGTTAAAGCTTGATGCTGAATGGTGTGGTAAGTATAAAGATTCGACACTTGTATATAATGAAGATGTAATTAAGAAATTATGTGAAGAGTAATGTGAGTTACTCTTTTTTTCTTGTTTATGTATATCTAACGTGTTATAATTGATATGGTGAAGTATATGAAAAAAAGAGTGATTAGTGCTATAGTAGCTTTGATTATTGTAGTACCATTATTGATTTTAGGTGGTTATTGGTTTTATATAGGAGCATGTGTTATAGGAGTAATTGGTTTTAACGAATTCTTATTAGTTCGTGAAAAAGAAAAAAAGTTACCATTAATAGTAAAATGTTTATCAATGGCTGCTTTTATAATTCTAATGATGTCATCTGTATCTAATAGCTATACATTTAAAATCGATTATAGATCTTTATCACTTGTTATGTTATGTTGTTTACTACCATTATTATTTTATCCTGATAGAAAAGAATTTGATGCTGATGATGCATTCTATCTATTAGGTGGTGTATTCTTTTTAGGAACTGCATTTAATTTCTTAATTACTATTAGAAATATGAGTTTAGACTATTTAGTATACATCATGTTAGTAACATTTATGACAGACACATTTGCTCATTTCTTTGGAACTAAATTAGGAAAGATTAAATTATGTCCTAAAATTAGTCCTAATAAAACAGTAGAAGGAGCTTTAGGTGGTACTTTCTTTGGTACATTTATCGGTGTTATATTTTTTATAACATTCATAAAAATTGATGCTAATTTATTATCAGTATGTTTAATATCTTTATTCTTATCTGTTATGGCTCAATTTGGAGATTTGTTCTTCTCATCAGTTAAGAGAAAATATGGTGTTAAAGATTATGGTAATATTATGCCAGGACATGGTGGAGTACTAGATAGAGTAGATAGTTTATTATTTGCTATATTAGCATTTACATTTGCAATAACATTCTTCTAGGAGGGATAAAATGAATTTCTTGATAACGTTATTGATATTATTTATAATTTTAAGTGTAATAATAATTGTCCATGAATTTGGACATTTTATTGCGGCAAAAAAAGGTGGTGTTTATATAGATGAGTTCTCACTTGGCATGGGACCTCAACTATTAAAATATAAACCTAAAAAGAGTGAAACAACTTATTCTTTAAGAGCTTTTCCAATTGGTGGATTTGTTTCTATGGCTGAAAAAGAAGATCCTAGTAACAAGGCTATTAAGAAAAATCAAGTACTTGAGAATAAGAGTTTTGGAAGAAAATTTTTAGTATTAATAAATGGTATTTTATTTAACTGTTTCTTAGCTATTTTCTTGTTCTTTATAAGTGGACTTTTTTATGGTAGACCTGTTAGCGAACCAGTAATTAATAAAGTTGTTGAAGGAATGGCTGCAGAAAAGGCTGGACTTGAAAGTGGAGACAAAATTCTTGAAGTTAATGGTGTTAAAATAAATACTTGGGATGATTTCTTATTAGAAGCATCTGCTAAAAAGTTAAAAGATGAATATATATTTAAAATAGAAAAAAGCAATGGAGACATTAAAGAATATAATTTAGTTCCAGAAGTACAAGAAGTAGAAGGACAAGAAATTAAAGTGTTTGGTATACAATCAAGTGGAACAACTTACTATAAAGGATTTAAAAATGCAGTAATATATGCATTTGAAGGATTCTATACTAACTTTAAAACAATATTTAAAATATTAGGTAATTTATTTACTGGTGAAGTTCCAGTTAAGAGTCTTAGTGGACCAGTTGGAATATATTCACTTGTAGATTCTGTTAAATCTCAAGGTTTAAATACATTATTATATTTAACAGCATATTTAAGTATTAATGTAGCAATCATTAACTTAATACCAATTCCTGTGTTTGATGGTGGAAGAGTATTAATATTATTAATAGAAAAGATAACAAGAAGAAAATCTAGTGAAAACTTAGAAGCAATATTAAATTATGTTGGATTTGCTTTAATGATTCTTTTAATGCTTTATGTTACATTTAATGATATAATAAGACTTGTGGTGAAATAATGAAGAATAGTTATTTAGATAATAAAGTTGTATTAAAATATTGTCCTGATTACTATAGAATAATAAATGAGGAATTTAGTGAGCTTGACTATATGACTGATAAAATAATAACTATTTTTCAGTCTTATATATTTAGAATTGATATTACAGACAAAACTGCTTTAAAAAAAGTAGGTATGCTTAATAAAGCAGTGGCTAGATATATTGACGACAGGGAGTTTAAAACTTTACTTACTTCTTCTTTAACATCTCTAAAAGTTTCTAAAAAAGAAACTGATGTTATTGGTATAATAGTAAAAACTATTATAGATGAGTATAAAAAGTATATGGAAGGATTTACAAGAAATTTGTATATTCCTAGATGGATTTAAAATTAATAAGGTGTGGTAATAAAAAATGAATTATGATAAAGGCTTATACTATGAAATCTATAGCGAATTTTATAGTGTTAATAAGTTTAGAAAGCTTAAGTCTATAATACATCATGGTGATAATAGACTTAACCATATAAATAGAGTCGCTAAAATGAGTTTTTTTATCTCTTCAAAAATGGGGTTAGATTATATTTCTTGTACTAGAGGTGCTCTTATGCATGATTTCTTTACTACTGATGATTTAAGTAAAACTGATAGTAGATATAAAGATTTCTTAAGAGCTCATCCTAAAGAAGCACTTGCTAATGCTTCTAAGTACTTTGAAATAAACGAAGTTGAAGAAGATATAATACTTACACATATGTATCCAATTACTAGAGTTAAACCTAAATATAAAGAATCTAAGATAGTTAGTATTTGTGATAAATTAGTTAGTTTTTATGAATTTTTTAGATTTGAAGTTAAAGCTAATTTATGTTATGCATTATTATCTTTTTATAAATTAATTTAGACTAGTTACTAGTCTTTTTTTGTGCTACAATAATTATGTGTCCATGTAGCTCAGTAGGATAGAGCAATCGCCTCCTAAGCGATAGGTCGTTGGTTCGATTCCAATCATGGACGCCATATTATTATTTAATGATTTAGAAGAACTAAACACGTAGGGGGATTTTATGAAATATTTGGAATTAACTAAAGAACAATATGATGGTATATCAAGATTATGTCCTGTAAGACATATATCTGATAGTGGTACTAAGTCTGCTCTTATATCAAGAATGAATTATTATACAAAGTCTGGTGAAACTTTTGCTACTAATTTGAAAGAAAGATTAATATATAAATCTATTAATATAGACCTTGAAAGTTTAGATAATGATAATTTATATTCTTGGGAATATGATGTTGCAGTTGTACCATATGCGAGAGTAAATGAAGTAAAAGATATTTTATCAAATAAAGATAAAAAGTTAGAATTAAAATAAAATACTTAAGAATTAATCTTAAGTATTTTTTTATCTTTTCATATTATCATTAAATGTTTCATTTTCGAATGTCATTGTTGTAGTTTCACCTGATGGTTTTTTAAATTCTATTTGTGTATCATTTGGAAGATATCTAAGAACATTTTCTAAGTATCTATCATCACCATTTTTGATAACACTTCTATAGTTTGTCCATATTAGGTTAGTTGGATCGCTTATATCACTACGACTATATCCTGTATCTCTACAACACTCGCTAATTACTTGATCCATGTATGCACTTCCATAGTTATAACATTGTATAGCTCTTGGTATATTGTAGTTTTGTTCTCTAAGAGCATTTTGAAATAACATACATCCATATTTTATATTATATTCTAAAGAACTTGCTTTTTCTTTAGTTATTGTAACTGTTTCTTCTTCGTTAGTGCTAAAATTGAATGCTGAAACATTTTCATTATTCCAATTCCATCCACCTTCAATTTGTATTTGAAATAATCCAAGTCCACCACCAGAATCAACTGTTTCAGAGTGAATGCCTCTTTCTTGTGTAGCTAGTGCTAACATTATCATTGGATCAAGACCATATTCATTTGCATATTTTTCTATTAAATCAAAATATTTTTCTTTAGCATTTTGATATTTTTCACTACTAGTCAAGTCTTCTGTTTCTAATGTGAATGGATTTACTTTCTCTTCTTGTACTTCTTTAATATCTATTATTGGTGGTGCTGTTACTGTAAATTCTTTATTAATATCATCTTCAATTTCAATATTTTGTGCGTAACTTACTTGAGGATTTATATCTTCATTATTTGTAACTTTAGTTTCAGCCTTAGAGGTTATAGATAGTAACATTACAGTTGATAGTGTAAGTGCCGCGAATGTAGCTATTACAGTTTTTTTATTACTCTTTTTTCTTGTAACTGTTTTATTTTTTCCTTTTACATATTCTTTATCACAAGTATAATCAATAGTTTCAGTTTGATATCTTCTTTCTTGATGTGCTTTAGCTCTTATTCTTTCTAGTTTTTGTCTATATTCATTTGACATTTTGACAAGTTCTGTAAGTGCATCATCATCAACATCATAGAAAGTTAGAATTATTGCATTCTTATTAATTTTTTCATCTATTTGTTTATATTCATCAGCAAATAGTCTTAATAGTGAGTTAAGTCTTCCTGGTTCCATTTCAATTGTATTAACTTCACTACCACCAATATCATGAGTACATACACATTTTAATACATTATCATAATCATCTACTATAAATCTTATCGCATTCATTATTCTTCTCCTATATTAGATAATATGCTATCTATATAATCCCATTCACCATCATTTTCAATTTCATGTAATTTTAATTCATTATCATTTATTTCAAAAGTAGATGCATACACGTCTTTATTATCATTATTTTCTGTATAGATTATATAATTCTTATTATTATTCTTATTAGTAATCATCTTGATAATAAAATATTCTTTTGTAATGCCATCTTCAGTTAATTTAAATGTTAGTTTATTTTTCATATACTTCACCAATACTATTTTAACATAATGATTTTATTTTATAAAGAACAATATGTTTGATTAATTGACTTTTAAAGTGTATTTATGTAAAATGTTGTTGTGATTAGTTATGATTAAAATTAATAAAAAAGATAAACTTAATTTAATTATTATGACTGTTATATTTTGTTTGATTATAATATTTATATTAAGAAATGGTAGTTTATATGGAAGTGTTCTTGATTGGAATACTCAACACTCTGTTATTCCAGAGTATTTTAGAAGTTTATTTTATAAAACACTAAATATATTTCCTGATTTTGCTCTTAACTTAGGAAGTGGTCAAAATATATATAATTATAGTTATTATGGACTTTTTAATCCTGTTATAATTATTTCGTATTTTTTACCATTTATTAGTATGAAAAGTTATATACAAATATCAAGTATATTACTTGTATATTCTAGTGTTATATTATTTTATTATTTTCTTAGAAGAAATAAAGTTAATGAGAATATTAGTTTATTATCTAGTATTGTATTTTTAACAGCTAGTCCATTATTATTTCATTCTCATAGACATATTATGTTTATGAATTATATGCCATTTTTAGTACTTGCTTTAATCGGGGTAGACAAATATTTTGAAAAAGATAATAGTAAGCTACTATGTATTTCAACAGTATTAATTATATTGATGAGTTATTACTATAGTATACCAGCTATTATATCAATAGTTATATATGGTGTTTATAAATATATTAAACTTAATAAAAAGATAACTGTTAAATCATTCTTTAAAGATGGTTTTAGATTTTTGATTCCTATAATGATTGCGATACTTATATCTTGCACTCTATTAGTACCAACATTTTATGCGATATTAACAGGAAGACTACCTAATGATATAAATATAAGTTTAAGTGATTTATTAGTACCTAGAATTAATGTTAAATATTTAATGTATAATGCTTATGGAGTTGGTCTTACATCTATTTCATTACTTGCATTAATTACATTTGCTTTTGATAATAAACGTGAAAATAGATTCTTATTAATTTGTTTATCATCTCTTATTATTTTTCCAATTATTAATTATTTATTAAATGGAACTATGTATATAGATGCTAAAGTATTAATACCATTTTTACCTTTATATACTTTAGTAATATCTTATATGTTTGATAAAATAAGTACTAAAAAGATAGATTTAAGAAAGTTAGTTATTGCTTCTTTAGCAGTATTATTCTTAATATATGTTGGCAAAAGTAGTTATGGAAATTATTTCTATATAGATTTTATATTCAGCTTAATATTAATAGTTATAGCTAGTAAAACAAATACTAAATATTTATTTAAGGTTTTAACTATAGTTTTACTTGTTATATATTCTTGTGCTGGTAATAGTAAAGATACATTAGTATCGAGAAATGATATAAATTCTAGTGAAAACGTTAATCAAGAAAAATTAGTAAAGAAAATACCTAAAGGGTATGATCATACAACTTTATATAATTTAAAATTAGAGAATGTTAATAATATATATGGTAATATAAATATATATTCTGATTATCTATATTCATCTACTGGGAACGCTAACTATAACTTATTTATGTTTGATACATTTGAAGTACCTATGCAATCTAGAAATAGATTAATAATAAGTGCTAATAAAGATTTAATGTATTTGATGTTTTCAAATAATAGATATTTTATTGGAGATAATGTTGATATAACTGGTTATAATGAAATAGATAAAATAGGAGATACTAAACTTTATGAAAACACTGATGTTCTTCCATTTATGTATGTAAGTTATAACTATTATAATAAAACTGATTTTAGTAAGAAGTCATTTCCATATAACAATGAAATATTACTAAATAATGTAGTAGTTAATGAAAAAACTAATAATGAGTTTAAAACTAATATTAAAGAAACATTTATTAGACAAAGTGATATTAAATATATGGATCCTAGTATCATAAATAATGGGGATAGAATAACTGTCAAAAAAGATGATAGTAGAATGTTAATAGATGTACCAGAAGTTGCTCGTAATAAAATATTATTTGTAAGTTTTAATTTAGAACCTCAGTCTTGTAAAGTGGGAGACTTACTAGTAAATATAAATGGTAATACTAATAAACTTACTTGTAGAGAATGGAAATATTATAATGGAAATACTACATTTAATTATGTAATATCCGGAGATACTTCTAATAAAGTAGAAGTTACATTCTCAAAAGGAATATATAAAATAGAAAATCTAAAAATATATTATATGGATTATAATGATATTAAAGATATAAATAAAAAAGTTACTAAGGTAGATATTGATTCTAAAACTAAAGGAGATAAAATATATGCTTCAGTTGAAGCAGAAAAAGATGGTTACTTTGTAACAACACTACCATATGATAAAGGATTTACTATTAAAGTTGATAATAAAAAGATAGATTATGAAAAAGTAAATACTGCTTATGTTGGATTTAAAATATCTAAAGGAAAACATAATATAGTTATAGAGTATAAAGCTCCATTTAAAACATTAGGTTTAATAATGAGTTTTGTTGGTATTGTTGTTTATATACTTTTCTATCATAAAAATCTATTTAAAAATATTAAGAAAAAATAGAAATATTTTTTCTTTTATTATGTCTATTTTTTTAATAATGTGTTAATATAATTTGTATGAAGAAATACATATTAGGAAATATTAGAAAAATCATTTATGAAAGTAATAATGGACCATATAAAGTTGGTATTTTTAAAGTACGTGAAACTAATGATGATGAGATGAGTGAGTATGTTAATAAAGTTATTGGTTTTACTGGTAATTTTGCTGAAGTTAATCCTGATGTTGATTATATATTATATGGTAGACTTGTAGATCATCCTAAATATGGAAGTCAATTTGAAGTTTTAAATTATGAAATAAAAGCACCAAGTGATTTAGATAGTTTAGTATTATATTTAAGTAGTGGAATGTTTAAAGGAATTGGTCTTAAGACAGCAAAACGTATTGTTGAAAGATTTGGGACAGATACTATAAAAACCATAAAAGAAAATCCTGAAGATATTGCTACTGTTAGTGGAATGACTATCACTAAAGCAAGACGCATGCATGATAAAATATTAGAAAATGAATATAATCAAGACTTAATACTTAAATTAAATGGTTATGGATTTAGTGTACGTGAAGCAATAGATTTAATAACAATATATGGAAGTAATCTTCAAAATAAAATAGAAGAAAATATATATGAATTAGTAGAATATATTACTTTTGATAAACTAGATATTATGTTTTTAAAAGATAATGATGAAATGGATAAAAGAAGAATAGAAGCATTAATACTTCATAATATATATACTACTTGTTATGAAACAGGAGATACTTTAGTACTTAAAGATGAATTATTTATTAAAATGAAAAGATGTTTTAAAGGTGTTTTTACAGCAGAAGATTATCTTAAATATATAGATAGTTTAGCATTAAAAGCAAAGATAGTTTTATTTAATGAGTATGTTACATTGAGTGACTTTTATAATACCGAAAAGTCTATTCTTATGGATATAAATAGAATTAATGATATTAAAAATACTATTAAACCTGATAAGATTGATACATATATAAGTGAATATGAGAAAATAAATTCTATTACATTTAATAATGATCAAAAAGAAGCAATTAAGGGAGCAATATTAAATAATTTCTTTATAATAACTGGTGGACCTGGTACTGGAAAAACAACTATTATTAAAGCTATTGTTATGATTTTAAAAGATATACTTGATTTAAATCATGAAGACATAGCTTTACTTGCACCAACTGGTAGAGCTAGTAAAAGAATGGCTGAGAGTGTAGGAGCTCCTGCTTATACAATACATAAGTTTTTAAAATGGAATAAAGAAACTGAATCCTTCTTAATAGATGAATATAATAAATCTCAAGAAAAAGTGGTAATAGTAGATGAAAGTTCTATGATAGATATATTCTTATTTTCATCATTACTTAAAGGACTTAAATTAAATGTTAAATTAATACTAGTAGGGGATGCTAATCAACTCCCTTCTAT
>CAVDFY010000139.1:0-665 GCA_963607925.1 bacterium | reverse complement strand
CCTTCTATAGGTCCTGGTGACTTACTTAATGATTTATTACATATTAGTACTATTAAAAATAAATATTTAAATACTATTTATAGAGTTAAAGAAGGAAGTTATATAACATACTTAGCAAATGATATTAAAAATAGAAAACATTTTGATAAGTTTCCGACTAACTATAGTGATTTTAAGTTTATTAAAAGTAATGATGATGATATTAAGAAATATCTTAGTGAGATAGTTAATAAAGCAGTAGAAAAAGGTATTCATAGTGAAAATTTTCAAGTGCTTGCGCCTATGTATAAAGGACTTAATGGAATAGATAGTTTAAATAGTATGATGGCTGATATATTTAATCCTAATGCTGAAAAATTTGTTATAGGAGATAAATACTATAGAGTTAATGATAAAGTTATACAACTTGTAAATGATGTAGATAACAACGTTTATAATGGCGATATTGGATATATAAGAGATATATATTATCTTGATAAAAAGATGGTTGTTGAAATAGACTATTCTGGTAATATAGTTGAATATAAGAGTGGAGAATTTGATAAGTTTAATCTTGCTTATGCAGTTAGTATTCATAAAAGTCAAGGAAGTGAATATGCTAATGTTGTAATAATACTTGCTCGTAGTTTTAATAGAATGTTTTATAATAAATTAATATATACAGC
>CAVDFY010000138.1:0-14478 GCA_963607925.1 bacterium | reverse complement strand
GTGATATATGTAAATGATAATCTTTTTAATAGGATAACAGAAAAAACTAATGTTGATAAGGATACAATAGTTGGTTTGGCAAGAAAACTACAAGAAGGTGACTTTAAAAATAAAGATACTCTAAGAGAAATAATTCATGAATTATCAGATATAACAGGAAAAGAAGTATCAGAAGAAAAAGAAAATAAAATAATTGATATGATAGTAAATGATAAAGTTCCAAAAGATTTAGAAAAATATGTTTAAAACATATTTTTATTTTATTTCAAAGAAACTTATGATAAAATAGTTTTGTAGAATAAAAGGTAAAAAATATGAAAGTGTTAACAAGTCTCCTAATAAAGAAATGGATTTTATTTTCAATTATTGTAGTAATATTATGTATAACATTGGCTGTAACATATGCACGTTTTTATGTAGTATCAAAGGATCACAGAGTAAGTGAAATGTATGTAACAGAATTAACATATAAAATTATTAAAGATTCTACAGAGATAACGAAAGTAACAGTAGAACCAGGAGAAAACAATATTGAGCTAGTTATAAGTTCAAATAATAGTATTGATTGAAAGTTCAAATTAACTTATAAAGATGATAGTAATATAGAAGTATCATATTTTAAGGAAAATGCACTTCCGTATGGAACATTAACAAGTAAATCAAATACTAACACAATAAAAATATCAATAGATAATAAATCATTAAGCAATATAGATGTTGAATTGTCTGTGTATGGTGGCTATAGTTTTAATGATTTGAGTGATATAACAGTACCAACTGGATATAAAGAAATAAATGAAGAAGTAAATAAATGGTATTACACTTGTGATTCAAATACAGATAGTTTGAATTGTAAAATCATTGCTTCAAATACACCGCATAGTGATACAGAAACAAGTGAATACGTTACATCAACATCCGGAATAGATTTTGCTAAAATATCAGGTGATACTAACGGAAAAGGATTATATTACACTTCAGGAACTCAAACAGAAGAAGGAAGAAGGGTTTATTATTATAGAGGGGCAGTCACAAATAATTATGCTATGTTTGCAGGATATTGCTGGAGAATAATAAGAACTAACGAAAATGGTGGAATAAGATTAAGATATGACGGAGGTCTTGTAAATGGAAATTGCGTACAAACAGGAAATACTGCATCAATAGATACAATAGCCTTCTCAAGTGCATCTAGTAATAATGCAGGTATGGGATACATGTATGGAACAGCAGGTTCTTCATCATATGAAGAAGAACATAAAAATACAAATGAAAGCAATGCAAAACAAACTCTAGATAATTGGTATAAAACAAATATTGAAAGTAACGAAACATACAAAAGTAAAGTTGATAATGCAATTTATTGCAATGATAGGTCACTAGCAACAAGAGATAAAATAGGTAATACATCAAATACTAAAAAAGGATATGCAGCAAATATAACATTTTATGGTTTTACAGAAAGGGTAGTTGCTACAGACTCTTGGGCACCACTTTCAGGAGGGAAACCAACATTTAGATGTCCACAGCAAAATGACTCATTTACATTATCAGAAGCAAGTGGAGGTACAACTGGATATGGTAATAACATGCTTACATATCCAATAGGTTTATTAACTGGTGATGAAGGAGTTTTTGCAGGTGGAGTAAGATATACATCTACCAATTCAGCAACTCAAAATAATAGTTATTATTTATATACAGGTGAATGGTATTTAACAATGACACCAGCATTTTTTACAAGTAAGTTAATGGTAAAACATGCAAATATGGTACAAGTTAGAAATAATGGTAGTCTAGATTTTGATAGTGTATTTGGTAAGAAGGGAGGAATTTATCCCGTAATATCATTAAAATCAACAACAAAAGTAACTGGTGGGACAGGTATCTATACAGATCCATACATGTTAGAATAAAAAAAGAATTTCATTAAATTTGAAATTCTTTTAATTTACTCCAGTTCTTTTAATAGCAGGTTTATAAAACTCTTTTTGAATTTTATTTGTTGACCATAGCAATTGGTGAAATGGTTTGTTTACAATCAAATCAAATTCTCCAATATATTCATAAACGGTTGGTTTAAACTTTAATTTGAAATCATTTAGTTCCTTGTATGGATTAGTATCAGTAAAATCAGCTGTAATTCCATACATATCTAAATATAAATAACCAGCTTTTTTATATTCTTCAATAATTTTGTAGAAAATGTATGTTTTAATATCAATTCCTTGGAAATCTTTATTATATCCAGAAATTATAATAGTAACTCTTCCTTCATATTTAACAACAAATGCAGCACCTAAAAGTTCTTTTAACGTGTTTTCTTGCATTCTTTGATTAGCAAGTGCTATATCAGAAGAAATTCTATTCATAATATCATCACTTTTTGTTTTTTGAGCATATAAAGATGCATCATTTGGATTATTTTGAAAAGCTTTATTGATCTCTTCATTTTTTTCTTGCTCGTAAATATATTGTTTTTGTAAATATTTAACATATGTATCATAATTTAAATTGACCATTAATAAATCAACCATATCACTTTTTTTGAATTCTTTATAGAAAAATTTATAGTATGTAGAAGTTTTGCTCTCTTTTTCACTAACAAATGAATAGAATTTTTCTATATCATCTTCATTACCGCTTACGATACTAACACCTTTTAATTCAGATTCCTTCATATCAGAAACTACTTTTTTATCAAGTACGTTAAAGTCATATGTAGGTAAATAAATAACAGGAGTATATTTAGGAAGAAGAGATTCAAAATATAAGTTATCTCTCAATTTATCATATCCAAGTTCTTTAAGTTCAGTAACTAATTGTTTACTTTTTGAATTAATTAATTTGCTTTTATCTTCAAAATTAATTACTGAATATGTTATTTCTGGATTAATTTTAATAAATGCAAAACCCTTCATTAAAAAATACTCTTTTACTTTTTTACTAAAAGTTCTTAGAAGTGGTTCATCATAAAAGTCAATTAGGAAACCTCGAGGAGCATAGCCATACTTCATATTAGGACCAATAGATTTATATAAAATTAAACTTGCTCCAACTAACATACCTTTATGATATGCTCCAACATACATAACAGAAAAATCACTATGAGTCATCAAATTTCCATACTCTTTAGTTTGAAAGAAGTTTTTGAGTATGTGATTCTTAGCGTACTCGCTAAAAACTTCCGGTTTAATTTCTTTTATATCCATAATTTCGCTCCCTTTTTTAATAAGAATATTATAGCATATTATCGAAAAAAATAGTATAATGAATATGTAAATAATTGGAGGGTATATTTATGAGCAAAATAACAAATATAAAAGCAAGAGAAATTCTTGATTCTAGAGGTAATCCAACTGTTGAAGTAGAAGTAACTACTGAAAAAGGTATTAAGGCAATTGCTGCTGTACCATCAGGCGCTTCAACTGGTAGTAGAGAAGCACTAGAACTTAGAGATAATGATGAAAGATATTGTGGAAAAGGTGTCTTAAAGGCAGTAAACAATGTAAACACTCTTATTAAAGATGCAGTTTTAGGATTTGATGTATCTCAAATAAAAGAAATAGATACTAAAATGATTGAAATAGATGGTACACCAAATAAAAGCAAACTAGGAGCAAATGCAACATTAGGAGTAAGTCTTGCATGTGTAAAAGCAGCAGCAGAAGAAGCAGGAAAAGAAGTATATGAATACTTAAACCCAAGAGAAAAGAAAATACCAAGACTTATGTTTAATATAGTTAATGGTGGAATGCATGCAAAAAATAATATAGATATTCAAGAATTTATGATTGTTCCAAAAAGAGAATCATTTAAAGAAGATCTTAGATGCGCAAGTGAAGTATTCCATGCATTAAAGAAACTCTTAGATAATGAAGGCCTTGCAACTTCAGTAGGTGATGAAGGTGGATTTGCACCAAACCTAGAATCAAATAAAACAGCATTAAATTATATAGTAAAGGCAATAGAAACTGCAGGTTATGTACCAGCAAAAGATGTATTTATTGCACTTGATGTAGCAGCATCTTCTCTATATAATGAAACAACTAAAACATATAAAATAGAAGATAAATTCTTAAATAAAGAAGAACTTTTAGATTATTATCTTGACTTAGTTAAAAATTATCCAATCATTTCAATAGAAGATCCATATGATGAAAATGATTATGAAGGATTTAAACTAATAACAGATAGACTTGGAAAAGAAATAAATATAGTTGGAGACGACTTATTCGTAACAAACAAAAAAGAATTAGAGCATGGTATAGAAAATGGCCTTTGTAATTCAATTTTAATCAAACCAAATCAAATAGGTACATTCTATGAAATGCTAGAAACAGTAGTACTTGCTAAAAAGAATAATTATACATGCATAATGTCACATAGAAGTGGTGAAACAACAGATACATTTATTATTGATGCAGCAGTAGCATTAAATATACCATTTGTTAAAACTGGTTCAGTATCACGTGGAGAAAGAATTTGTAAATTCAATAGACTTCTTAAGATAGAAGAAGAACTTGAAGAAAAAAACTAATTCTTGTAAATCTACAATAAATATAGTATAATATCTCACGAGGGAGAAAAACATGGAAAAAGTTTTATTAGTAGTATCAGTTATATTAATAGTTGTAGTATTATTACAAAGCAATAAAGCTAGTGACGCAAGTCAAATTATAACTGGTGGAAACAGCGTACTTTTAGGTAAATCAAAGGAAAGAGGCTTTGAAAAGTTTATAACAAGACTTACATATGTGTTAGGTTTTGCGTTTATAGTGCTTTCAATGATTTTATCTGTATAAAAATATTAATAAAGTTCATAAATCTATTATGAACTTTTTAATTTATATGTTAAAATGGGAGTAGAGGTAAATATGAGAGAAAAAATATTAGAAATAATCGAAAGAGAAAATAGAAATTTAAATCCAATTGATATAGTTAATATGCTATATAAAAATAGTACAGTAGAAGACTATAGAAAAGTTATGGATGAACTTGATAAGTTATGTAGAGACGGAATTCTTAGACAAACAAGTGGAAATGCATATAGAAAGAATGAATTAATTACTGGTATATTAGATATGCATGAGAAAGGAAACGCACATCTTCTAGTAAAAGATGGACCGGATATTTTCATTGCTAAAAATAATATGAAGGGCGCTACTGATAATGATACAGTTTTAGTTGACTATGTTAATAAAGAAAAAAATGAAGGAAAAGTAGTAAGAGTACTAAAACGTTCATTAGGTAGAAGCCTAGCTGAAGTAGTGGATGTTGATGGCATATACAAAATTGTTCCACTTGATAAAGAACTTCCATATGAAATAGTAGTAGATACAAAAGATACAGAATTTAGTTTAGTAGATGGATTAATTGTACATATAGATTATGTAAGAGATATTACTAAAGGAAAAGTTTTAGCTAAAATAGATAGAGTAATTGGACACAAGAATGCTCCTGGAAATGATACTGAAATAGCTATGATAGCAAGTGAATTTGGAGTAAGTGTACAAGTTCCTGAAGATGCTAAAGAAGAAGCAAAGAGATTTCCAAAGAGTTTAGATCCAGTTGAAATAGAAAAAGAATTAAAACTTGGAAGACGTGACTTAAGAGGAGACACAACAACTACAATGGATGGCAAAGATACTAAAGATATAGACGATGCTGTTCAAGATGAAATATGTCCTAATGCTAACTTCCAATCAACAATAGACATCGCGGATGTTAGTTACTATGTAAAAATGGGTAGCGCTATATGGAAATATGCAGAAAGCAAAGGTAACTCAGACTATCTAGCCAATAAAGTTGGTCCAATGCTTCCAATAGAACTTTCGAATGGAATTTGTTCATTAAATCCAAATGAAGATAGATATGCAGTAAGCTGTAGACTTGAAATAGATCATTCAGGTCGTATAGTAAATCAAGAAGTATTCTTATCAGTAATTAGATCTAAAAAGAAAATGAACTACGATGCTGTTCAAGATATTTTAGAAGGAAAAGAAACAGAAGATACTAAAGACTATACAACAATTAAATACACAGTTAAAGAAAACGAAACAATAGATGATATAGCATTCAAAAACTGTATAACTCCAGAAAGACTATTAGAATTTAACAAACCTGAAGATTTTAAATCAGGTAATGAGATAAATATACCAATTAGTGATGTTATTAAACTAATGTATAAAGTTTCTAAAGTAATGGATGCTAGACTTGCAAAAGATGGAAAATGCGACTTTGATTCAAATTCAGAAAAGAAACAAATATTTGATGAAAATGATAAACTTATAGACATACAACCACGTGTACAAAGAGAAGCAGAACATATTATAGAAAATCATATGATTTATGCAAATGTTGGATTCACAAGATTCGTATGTGGTGCTTTAGCTGAAATTATTCCTCAAATGGTACCATTCGTATTTAGAATTCACGAAGAACCAAATCCTAAGAAAATTGAAGACTTTATGACAATGCTTAGTGTATTTGGAGTAAATTATCCTAAGAAAATAAATCCTGAAAATGTAAGCAGTAGAGATATAAGAGATTTGCTTGAATACTTAAAAGATAGTGATCACTACAATGTATTTAGTAAAAAACTTTTAAGAAGTATGCAAAAGGCTGTATACTCACCAGAGAACAAAGGACATTTTGGTTTAGGACAACAAGATTATTGTCACTTTACTTCTCCAATCAGAAGAATGGCAGATTTACTTGTACATACAATATTTAGAGTATTCTTAATAGAAAAAGATTATAGTGAAGAAAACTTAAGATTCTGGGCTTCATATTTAACAGAGGTATGCGAACATATATCAGAATGCGAAAGAACAAGTGCAGAATGCGAATACGCAGTAGATGACTATTATGATGCAGTATATATGCAAGATAAAGTAGGTAAAACATTCGAAGCAACACTTGATAGTCCAATGCCAAATTCATTCTTCGCAGAAACAACTGATAAATATATAGATGGTAAAGTTGATTTCATAATGAATGAAGAAGATGCTAAAGAATTAGAGACACTAACTGATCCAAATGAAATAGAACAATTTATCGCAGAACACGTAAAGCCATTCCCATATGAATACAACGATGCAGTATATGGATATACTAAAAAAGGAAGAGTAATTTATAGATATGGAGATAAAATACTAGTTTCTTGTATAGGAAGTAATCCAGATAAACGTGAAATAGACTTTGCCTTAGTAAGGAAGTTATAAAATGGAAATACTTAATAGAAAAGCACACTATGATTATTTTATAAAAGATGCTTATGAAGCTGGGATAGAACTACAAGGAACAGAAATAAAAAGCCTAAGAAAAGGAAATGCTAATATAAACGACTCATATGCTAGAATTAAAAATGGTGAAGTATATCTAACTAATATGTATATTGGAAAATATGAAGAAGGAAATATATTCAATCATGATGAGAGAAGAGAAAGAAAACTATTACTTCATAAAAAAGAAATATTAAAAATAGATAATGAAGTCACTACTAAAAGATATACACTAATTCCATTAAAAATATATTTTGTAAGAGGAAAAGCAAAAATAGAATTAGGCGTATGTCAAGGTAAGAAGTTATATGATAAACGTGAATCAATAAAAGAAAAAGATATCAAAAGACGTGAATATATAGAATACTAAAATAATATAATATCTTAGGTGGTAGAATGAAAAAGATACCTGAGATATACGTTAACAAAATAAATAAAAAAATTGATAATAACAAAGAAGTATTCTATTCATATAAAGACAATGATGAAATAATAGAAGAAACAAAACCTTTAGATGAATACGCTCTTCAAAGAAAAATAAATGAAATTTTTAGAGCAAATGATTTTATTTATAAAAAGAAATTTCGTATAAAAACAATAAATGAAGAAAAAGATTATATAATAATATCTAAAAGTTATGACTATCTTTTAGCAATAGATGGCACTAAAATAATGATAAAAGATATAATTGAAATTAATTAAAAACACTTGAATTTACCTAATAATTATGGTATTATCTAGGTAACACATGAAAGTGTTTTTTTTTGGAGGGTAGAATGAAAAAAATAAAAAGTTTCTTTAAAGGAGTAAAAAAAGAAGCTAAAACAGTAAAATGGCCAGATGGAAAAACATTAGTAAAATATTCTTGTATAACAGTAGTAATGCTAATATTCTTCGGATTATTCTTTTATGGATTAGATGCATTATTCGCATTTGTTAGGGGGTTATTCTAATGGAAGAAAAGAAATTATGGTATGTTGTTAATGCATACAGTGGACATGAACAAAAAGTTAAAGATTATTTAGAATCAAGACGTGAAAGTATGGGAATGGAAAATAATATTTTTAGAGTTATTATTCCAGAAAGAACAGAAATCGAAGTAAAAGATGGAGTTAAAAAAGAAAGAGTTAAAAAAATGTTCCCAGGATATGTTCTTATCGAAATGGTAATGAGCGACGAAGCTTGGTACGTTGTTCGTAACACTCCAGGAGTTACAGGATTCATAGGATCTTCAGGAAAAGGTGCTAAACCAATTCCACTATCACCAGAAGAAGTTAAAAAGTTCATCGGAGATGGAGTAGATACAACAGCGCCAATCAATACAGATGTAGAAGTTGGAGACACTGTAACAATTATAGATGGTCCATTCAAAGGTATGTATGGTAAGATTGAAAGCGAAGATAAAGAAAATGAAAAACTAACAGTACTTATCGACTTATTCGGACAAGAAACTCCAGTAGAAGTAGACTTAATTCAAGTTTCTAAAAAGATTGCTGAAATGTAATCTTTTTTGATATAATTGACCTATACGGAGGAAGTATGAAAAAAATAAAAATTTTAAGTGTAGTACTACTAATGTTAATTATAATAACTGGATGCAATAAAGAACAAAAAGGAAACATGATGAAATTAGAACTTAACTGTGATGCTGAAAATGGTTATGTTTGGCAAACAACAGTATTAAATTCAAATGTAATAAGATCTGAGGGTGATGAGTTCCTTTACAAAGATCAAGATAATGTATTAGAAACAAAACAAATAATTAGATTTAGAGCTTTAGAAACAGGAACTGCTGAAATAGAAATAAAGTATATAAATGCTCAAAAAGAAGATAAAGAAAAAGATTATTCTATAAAATATCTAATTGAAGTAGATAGTGATTTAAATATTAAAATATTAAGTAAAACTGGTAAGTTTTATGATGATGAAATTATAACTCCAGACTTATATATGGATTATACAAATAATGAAAGTCAAGTTAGTAATAACTAAATTGACTTTTTATTTTTAAATGTTATACTTAGTTAGTAAGTAGAACTTACAAGGAGGTAATAAAATGGAATTAAAAGGAAGTAAAACCGAGGCAAATCTTTTAGCAGCATTTGCTGGTGAAAGTCAAGCTAGAAATAAATACACTTATTATGCTAGTCAAGCTAAGAAGGATGGGTATGAACAAATAGCTGCAATATTCGAAGAAACAGCTAACAATGAAAAAGAACATGCTAAAATGTGGTTTAAAGAATTACATGGTGGAAGCGTTCCAAGTACTATCGAAAATTTAAAGGATGCAGCTGCTGGAGAAAATTACGAATGGACAGAAATGTATAAAGAATTCGCAGAAACTGCAAGAGAAGAAGGATTCGATAACATTGCAAGATTATTTGAACAAGTTGGTGAAATTGAAAAACATCATGAAGAAAGATATATGAAATTAGTGGGAAACATTGAAAATAATCTAGTATTCGAACGTAATGAAGAAAAAATTTGGATTTGTAGAAACTGTGGACATGTATACAAAGGAAAAACAGCATTTAAGGTTTGTCCTGTATGTAAGCATCCAGAAAGCTACATGGAATTAAAGGCTGAAAATTATTAAAAAAATGCATTAAAAAATAATGCATTTTTTATTTGATTATGATAAAATATTTAAAGAATAGGGTGTGATATTAATGAGAAGTGCTGTTTTAAAAGGTACTAGAAAAATAGAAGTAGAGAAAAAAGATAATATGGTTGGCAAAGAAGGGTACATTTTAATCGATGTATTAAAAGTTGGTATCTGTGGCTCTGATATTCATTACTGGGTAGAAGGAAATCCTAAAAATTTAGTAATGGGCCATGAATTTAGTGGTATTGTTATTGATGCCGCTAATAGTAAGAAATATAAAGAAGGCGATAGAGTTACTGCTCTTCCAATTAGCCCATGTTTAAAATGTAAGAATTGTAAAGAAGGAAATGTTCAATTATGTAGTGAAACATGGACACATGCAGTAGGACTTAGCTTAGATTTCCCAGGTGGATTTGGTGGAAGAGTTCTAGTACGTGAAGACATGGTAAGACCACTTCCTAATAATGTTACATTTGAAGTAGGAGCAATGATTGAACCAGCAGCAGTAGGACTTAGAGCTGTAAATGTATCAAATGTTAAAAAAGGAGATAAATGCTTAGTTATAGGTGGTGGAATTATCGGACTTTTAACAGCAGAATTCTTAAGATTAAAAGGAGCTTCTTATATAGCATTAACTGAAACTAATGAAGCAAGAGGATCGAAATCAGTTAAACTAGGTGCAGCTGATGAATGGTTCAATGCTTTAGATCCAAAACTAACTGAAAAATTAATGGCACGTACTAACGGAGAAGGATTCGATGTTGTATGTGATTGCTGCGGAAATAGTCCAGCATTATCAAGCGGATTAATGTTTACAAAACCAAATGGAAATTTAACATTAGTAGGTATCTCATTAGGTATGGTACAAATACCTTTAGTAATGGGAGTTATGAAAGAAGTTAATATCAAAGGATCTATTGCTTACAAGAGAGAAGAATTTGATGAAGTAATCGAACTAGCATCAAAAGGAAAAATCAATTTAGCAAAATATATAGATGATATTGTAACACTTGATGATGTACAAAAGGCATTTGAAAGATTAACAAATGGTATGGATGACGCAGTTAAAATACTAGTTGATCCAAACAAACATAAAATTATAGAATTATAAAAGAGGAATCAATCCTCTTTTTTAATACCATAATTTTTATTTTTAGTATCATAAAACATATAAGAATGCACTGGATAATATGTAAAATAATAAAATATAAAATAGATGAGTATAATTAACAAAATGCCAATAGTTTTAGAATATTTAATGTTTCTACTATTAAGTATCAAATAACTAATATAAGAAATCAAAATATAATCAAGAAATAATAATACAATAGACACAATCATATTATGACCAAAGAAATGATCAATTGGTAAATAAATGGCAAGATATAAAATAATACCAGTTATTATAGAAATTCCATATGATAAGGAGAAATTATTAAATCTTGTACCTTTCTTTCTATAAATAAAATATTCGATTAAAGCATAAATTAGCACTGGAGTAACTAGTAATTTCATATGTTCCCATATACTTTCATTAACAGGAAAAAGTATACTAAATATAAAGTTATTACATCATTCATACATAAAATGAGATAAAACAGATAAACCCATTGTAATAAAAATACCAATAATTTTAATTTTTTTCATAATAATCATTAATATTATGCTTATTTTCCTTGATTTTATGCAACTTTTATGCTATTATCAAGTAGTCGATTTATATCGGGTGATATAAATTAGAAGTGGGAGATTAAAGGATTATCGCGGAACCACTCGCGAAAAAAAATAACTAAAATATATAGGAGGTGTTTTTCGTGGCAAAGAATGTTGTAAAGAAAATTAAATTACAAATTCCAGCAGGTAAAGCTACACCAGCTCCACCAATCGGTACTGGACTTGGACCTACAGGAATTAATCTACAAGAATTCTGTACAAAGTACAATGAAGCAACAAGAGAAAAAATGGGAGATATCATACCAGTTGAAGTTTCTATTTATGATGATAGAACATTTGACTTCGTATTAAAAACTCCACCAACTGCATCATTAATTAAGAAAGCAGCTGGAATTGAAAAGGGTAGTACAAAAGGTGCTAATAACATTGTTGCAACTATTTCTAAAGATGATATCGTTAAAATAGCTGAAATTAAAATGCCAGATTTAAATGCATATGATCAAGCTGCTGCTATTAATACAGTTGCTGGAACTGCAAGAAATATGGGTGTTGCAATTAAAGGACTTAATGATTCAGAATTAGCTGAACATGCTAAAGAAGCAGCTGAAGCTGAAGCTCAAGCTGCTAAATTAGAAGAAGCTCTAGAAGAAATGGAAGAAAGCGCTAAAGCTATGGCTGAAGGTGCTAGTGTTGAAGTAGAATCAACAGAACAATCTAAAGAAGACGAAGAAAAAGCAAGCGAAGAATAATTAAAAAAATATTATTCGTGAGAAATATAGATAATCCAATTACCACATAAGGAGGTTAAGTTTATGAAAAAACATAGTAAAATGTATGTGGAAGCATTAGGTAACGTAGAAAAAAATAAAAGCTATGATGTTACTGAAGCGATAAAAGTACTAAAAAGTCTTAAACCTAGAAAATTTGATGAATCAGTAGATTTAGTATTAAAATTAAACATTGATGCTAAGAAAACTGATCAAAATATTAGAGGAAGCTTTGTTCTTCCAAACGGAACTGGAAAGACTAAAAGAGTTTTAGTTGTTACTAAGACTAAAGCTGCTGAAGCTGGCGAAGCTGATTATTGTGGAGCTGAAGATATGATTGAAAAAATCGAAAAAGAAAATTGGTTCGATTTCGATACAATCGTAGCTACTCCAGAAATGATGCCATTATTAGGTAAACTTGGTAAAGTTTTAGGTCCTAAAGGATTAATGCCAAACCCAAAACTTGGAACAGTTACTACTAATGTTAAAGATGCTATCAGCAACATTAAAAAAGGTATGGTTGAATATAAGAATGATTCTTATGGAAACGTTCATATGTCAATCGGAAAACTATCATTTAGCGAAGAAAAAATTGAAGAAAATTTAAGAGCTATCGTAAATGAAATAGTTAAAAACAAACCTACAGCTGTTAAAGGTACTTTTGTTAAAAACATTAGTGTTTCAACAACTATGAGTCCTGGACTAAAAGTTGATAAAGCTTCTCTAGGATTATAATAAATAAAGTAGTAGAAATACTACTTTTTATTTTATAAAAAACCACTATTTGATTTTTTCATCTAGTGGTTTTAATAATATACCAGTTGATATAAGTCCACATATACCAACAATGGCATATACAAGATTTGTTAACATAGAATCTACTCCAAATAGAAGAGATACTAAGTTAACATTGAATATTCCGACCATACCCCAGTTAATAGCACCTATTATAGTAAATGTAAGTGCAACTTTATAAAGCGTATTCATCTTTCCTCCTTACACACCATTATTATTAACAAATAATAATTTTCTATTCATATAAAATACAAATAAAAATATAATTTAGTGTGAAGGGGGAATTTATATAAAAAAAGTAATATTGTTACTAGTATCATGCTTGTTTTTAGCAGGCTGTAATAAAATGGATTCTAAAAAAGCTATAAATGAATATAAAAAACTTTTAGATGGTAATACAAAATATTCACTAACGGGTCAAATGGATATTGTAAGTAATGAAGAATTATATCATTATGATGTAAAAGTTGACTATATGGAAGGAGACTACTATAAAGCATCATTAGTTAATAAAGATAATGAACATGAACAAATAATATTAAAAAATAAAAGTGGAGTATATGTGGTAACACCAGCGCTTAATAAAAGCTTCAAATTTCAAAGTGAGTGGCCATACAATAGTAGTCAAGCCTACATCTTATCATCGCTTCTAAAAGACCTTGAAAATGACTCTAATGTAATTCTAGAAGAAAAAGAAGATAAATATATATTATCATCATCAGTTAACTATCCAAATAATAGCTCATTAACTAGTCAAAAAATAGTATTTAATAAAGAAATGTCTCCAGAAGAAGTAAACGTATTTAATAAAGATGGAGTAGCAAACATAACATTTAAAATATCTAAAATAGATTTTAAACCAGAATTTAAAGAAGAATATTTTGATGTAGAAAGCAATGCATCAGAAGAATGTTGTAAAGATGTAAGTAAAATCGATGAAATAGTTTATCCAATGTATTTACCAACAGGAACAAAATTTAAAAGCGAAGAAACAGTAAAATCTAACGATTCTGAAAGAGTAATATTAACATTTACAGGAGATAAATCATTTATATTAATAGAAGAAGCTAGTAAAGCACCAAAAGATTTTGAAGTAACAAGTGTATCAGGAGAGTTAGTATTCTATGAAAATGTACTTGGAACACTATCAAACTCATCATTAAATTGGACAATGAATGGAAAAGATTATTACATAATAGGAGAAAATTTATCGAATGAAGAATTATTAAAAGTCGCATCTTCTACCTCTGTAGTATCTTTAACAAAATAAAGTATCAACTTGATACTTTTTGTTTGATTATGTTTGACCTTTATGGTCAAACACTAAACTACCTGCTATGCAGGTAAGAAT
>CAVDFY010000137.1:0-11699 GCA_963607925.1 bacterium | reverse complement strand
TTGTTTCAAACAAAAACCTCAGTTTTTAAAAACTGGGGTTTGTCTACAGTCTGAGTATATACATTTTTGTATATACTTTTTATATTATCCTATTCTGAAGGCTGGTGAAACACCCCAGTTATAAGTAGAATTATAGGTATACCAATAACCATTATAGCTAACATAGTAGAATTTATTATCACTATCAGAAACAGTCGAGCGAAGCCACCAACTCTGCACATGATTATAAGTTTTAATTTTCTTAATAACATCTGCATAACTACTCGTTGAAACATTTTTATTATTATAATAATCTAATTGTCTAGTTAAATCTTTTGCTGAATCATATGAATTAGACCAATCACTATATATTTCTTTTGGAGCTAATAAATATAGTCTATCAGTAGATACAAAATTTTCTGAATCATCACTACCATGACTACTAACTACTGTTGTATCTATAATAGCACTTTTTAAATCAGTTGGAAGCATATTATATAAATCACTATTTAAATAACTACGTAAATCACTGGCAGGCCACCCTCCACTATTAGTAAAACTACCATTCATTTGCTTATTATTAATTATACTTTCAAACTCAAGAACGAATCCACATGCAGTTTGTGAGAATCCTTCAGTTGCACATTCACTAGGTGTTGTAGTGTTTGCAATTCTTACATAATATTTTCCTAAATTGCCTAGGTCTACTTCTTTAGTATCTCCTATATTATAATTTGAAATATTTCCATTTCTTACATTAGTTGCTATTGTTTCCCAACTATCCTTTTCAAATTGAGTTGGTTGATATTCATTAACCCCCAACACTCCACTAAATTTTTTATTTTGATTATAATTTTGATCATCATTTGTATCCTTAAAAGTTATAACTAAATCATATTTATGAACTATATTTGGTTCTATTGTAACTTTATTCTTTATTGTATTTGAAGAAATAATTGAACTATCTATTCCTTCGCAAGTCCCATCTACTTCTTCAGTAGTTCCATTCATTCTAGTACATGTTCCTTCAATTAACATTTCATCATTTGTTATTTCATTTGTTAACTCTTGCCATATAAGATTATATGTTGCATCTAATGTACCTGTATTAGCAACATAAACTGTTTTAGTTATTGTTTGACCTGGTTTTATATTTTGCATTACAACTTCTGCTCCATCTACATAACGTAGACTTAAAGTACCTGTTTCTACTACTTGATCTTTAACATCATTTTGTACAATTGATGCACTAAAATATGCATAAGATACACCAATAATAGCTATTAATGCAAAAGACATAATAAATAATAATATTGTTTTTGTGTTTGTTTTCATTTTCTATTCTCCTATCATTAAATAGAATATCACTTTTTAAATTAAAATAAAAGAAATAACTTTTGTTATCTCTTACTTATTAAATAATTCATTACTATCTAAGATTATAGTAACAGGTCCATCATTATATATTTCAACTTTCATATCAGCTCCGAATATTCCAGTTTCTACATGTAATATTTCACCTAACTTTTGATTAAAAATATCATATAGTTTAGATGCATCTTCTGGATTCATAGCATTTATAAAACTAGGTCTATTTCCTTTTTTTGCGTCAGCATATAAAGTAAATTGACTAATACTAAGAATGCTTCCACCTATGTCTTGAATACTTAAGTTCATCTTTTCATTTTCATCTTCAAATACTCTTAAGTTTACTATTTTCTTAATCATTTTATCTACTATTTCAGTATTATCACCATCAGTAAATCCAACTAAAGCAACATATCCTTTATCAATTTTACCATTTACTTTGCCATCAATTGTAACTTTACTTGCTTTACTTCTTTGAAGTACTACTCTCATATAAATACCCTTTCTACTTTAACAACACTATTTATTAGTTTAATTTCATCAATAAATTGATGTAAGTCATTAATATTTTTAACTCTACAACTTATATCATAGAATAATTCTTTATTTCTATTTATTAAATTTATTGAATCAACTATTATAGAATCTTTAGTAGATAATGTAATTATTTTAAGTAGAATATCTGATACATCATCAATATATACTTTAAGTTTAGCAGTATATCTATTTTCTGTACTGCTTTCCCATTCAGCATCTATTATTCTTTCACTATTTAAATCTATATTAGGACAATTTTTAGAGTGAATTTTAACTCCATATCCACGAGTTATATAACCAACAATATCTTCACCATAAACTGGATTACAACAAGTAGCTAAGCCACATAATATATCGTTAGATCCAGCTATTAGTATACCATTTCCACCCTTACTATCTTTTTTACTTAAAGTTAGAACTTTCTTTTTAGGTTCATGTACTTCAAGACGATTAAGTATTGAAGATGGTAAATATTTAAGTGTAGCAATTGAGAAATATATATCATCTAAATCTTTAGTACCAAGACTATTATTAAGTTTTTCTATATTCTCATCAGTTATTATATCATTAATATCAACATTCTTTTTCTTACACTCATTTGATAACATCTCATGACCAAGAGCTATATATTTTTCTCTCTCTTTTTTATAGAAATATGATTTTATTCTTGATTTGGCTGCTTCAGTTTTAACTATCTTTAACCATCCCTTAGATGGAGCATGACCTTTTTGAGTAATAAGTTCAACCATATCACCATCTTTAAGTTCATGATCTAGTTTAACCATTTTTGAATTAACTAAAGCACCTGTTGTAGTATTACCTACTTCACTATGTATTTTATATGCAAAATCTATTGGCGTAGCTCCAGCAGGTAACTCAATTATATCTCCTTTAGGAGTATATACATATATTTCATTTCTCTTAAGTTCTTCTTTTATATTTCCGAAAAACTCCATATTTTGTTCTATATCATTTACTTCTACAAGTACACGGAATTGTTCTAATATATGGTCTAAATTATTTTTAACACTACCATCTATTTTTTCTTTATAACTCCAGTGAGAAGCAACACCTTTTTCAGCTATCTCATCCATTTCATAAGTACGAACTTGAACTTCATAAATTTTCTTATCTTCTCCATAAACTGTAGTATGTAAACTTTGATATAAGTTTGGTTTAGGATTAGCTATATAATCCTTAAATCTATTTGGCACTGGTTGATATTTACTTTGTACAAGGCCTATAACCCTATAACAATCTTCTACTGTATTTACTAAGACTCTAAGTCCTAATAAATCATATATATCTTCCCATCTCTTACCATTTTTAAGTTTATTATATATACCACGAACACTCTTAACACGACTTACTATTTCATATTTAATATTATGATGATTTAAAACTTGCATTATTTCATATTTCATTTTAGCAAGACTTTTTTCTAATTCAGCTTTATCAGCATTTATTCTATCAAGTACTTTATTATATTGTTCTGTCTCACTATATTGAAGACACAAGTCTTCCATCTCACTCTTCATCTTTTTCATACCAAGTCTATGAGCTATTGGTATATATATATTTTGAGTTTCGTCTATTATATATTTTTGATGTTCTTTATCATGTACTCTAAGAGTTCTAAGATTATGAAGTCTATCAGCAAATTTAATAAATAAAGTTGCTGGATTCTCAGAAAGTCCTACTATTATTCTTCTATATTTTTCTGGATTATTAATCTTAAATGTTTGTTTAAGATTACTTATCTTTGTAATAGAATTTACTATATTAGCACTTTCTGTTCCAAACATTTCTTCTACTTCTTCATAAGTCATTTTACCAAGTGTTATTGCTTCATGAATTAATGCACATGCAATAGTTACTGGATCCATTTTTAAATCTGCTAAAATATAAGCAACATTTATTGGATGATATATATAATCTTCTCCAGTTTCTCTTTTCATTCCAGCATAAACTATCTTAGCTTGTTCATAATACTTATTTATAAACTCTATATATTCTGAAGCCATATAAGTTTTTAGAACATCAACTAAATCTTCATAAGTATAATTTTTTATGGTATTCACTTCCTTTTATATATTGATACCCTTTATTTTTAATTCTTCTACTTCATCATCGTCATCATCATCTGGTCTATTTTGACTTCTCTTTTCAAGAGCCATCCATACTCTAGGCCCAATTAATAATGATGATATACTACCAGCTATTAACCCTATTAGTATAGAAACATTAAATGTATATATGTCATTAAGACCAACACATAATAATACAACTACAGCACTAATAGTAGTAATACTAGTCCATACATTACGAGAAATAGTTTCATTAGAAGAACTATTAACAAGAGTATTTAATTCTTCATCAGTTAGTATTTTCTTATTTCTAAACATTTTCCTTCTATTTTCTCTAATTCTATCAAATACTACAATAGTATCATTAATTGAATATCCAATTATGGTAAGTAATGATGCTACTATAATAAAATCTACTGGTATATTAAATATTGCAAACATAGCAAGTATAATTAATACATCATGAATTAACATTAATATTCCGCTTATTGCATAATTAAAGTTAAAACGTATTGCTATATAAATAATAATCGCAATTAATGAATATAATAATGATTTTATAGCATTCTTAGTCAAATTATTAGTAACAAGAGTACTAATTTCACTCATAGATGTTTCTATTCCCATATCTTTTAATTCTTTTTTAACTTTTGTTGTGTCTTCATCACTAAGAATATCATTTAGTTTAATATATCCTTCAGTTTTCCCACCAACGTAATAATCATATCCTCTAACATCGTATTCTTTCAACATAGTTGTTAATTTATCAAAATCAATATCACTATTAGATGATAAGTTAATATTAGTTCCTCCAGTAAAGTCTACTCCAAAGTTAAATCCACGTACTAAGAAAAATGCAATTCCAATAGCTATAACAGCTATCGCAGTAATAATAGGTTTTCTAGCAAATTTAACAAAGTCAAAATTATGTACATTACTAATCTTACCCACAAATATTTTTTCTTTACCATTAAAGTATTTACTATTTACAAACATTCCTTGAATAACACGATATAAAATGACTGTTGTAAATACTGTTACAAATATAGTAATTATTAACATAGTAGCAAATCCTTTAACACTAGATTCACCAAATAAATAAAGAACTATTCCAGCTATTAATGTAGTAATATTAGCATCTATTATAGCTACTAAGCTACTCTTATTTGCTTCTTTATATGAAGCAACTAATTTATTTCCTTTTCTTAGTTCATCTTTAATTCTATCATTTGATATTATTATTGAGTCTACTGCCATACCAATACCAAGTACTAAAGCAGCAATACCAGTTAATGTAAGAACTCCACCAACTGCATTAAATATTACAAATACAAGCATCGCATAAACAAGTAAACATACACTTCCAATAAGTCCACTAAATCTATATTTAAATATTAAAATTAATGAAACAATCGCAAATGTAATAAGTCCTGCTATACCAGTTTTAGTAATAGTTGCACTACCAAATGAAGGTGAAACACTCTTAGGTGTGGCTTCTTCAGTTAACTTAGTTGGAAGACTACCACTATTAATTAAATCAACTAGCGCTTGTGCTTCTTCTTTAGTAAAGTTTCCTTCAATTACTACTTCACTACTATTAAGTCCTTCATTAACAGAAGCAGCACTAATACATTTCATAGTTGAATCTTTACCACATGTTTCTTTTTCATTATTATATGAATCTAATCCTTCAGTAAAATCTAGCCATGTAACAATTAAATTTTCTCCATTACTTCTCTTAGATAAAGAATTAGTTACATCATAAAATTTAGCTGTATCTTTAATATCTAATTTCACTTGATACTGAAAAGTTTGGCTATTCTGACTTAATGAAGCACCATTATGTCCAAGAATCTCACTAGTCATAAGTAAATTATCATTTACATCTCTAAATGAAAGTACTGCGGTAGTACTAATTCTTTGTCTTGCTTCTTCTTCACTAGATACACCAGGAAGTTGAATTCTAATTAAATTATCTCCTTCAAAACTTATAACTGGTTCAGATACACCAAGACTATCTATTCTATTAACAATAGCTTTATACGTCTTATCTAAATCATCATCAGTTAATTCAGCATTTTTATCAAGTGGTTCAATATTATAAAGAATCTCAAATCCACCTTGCAAATCTATTCCATAATGAATAGACTTAAGTGTTGGTTTTATAAGTAATAAGCAACCAACTACTAATACTACCAATATACATATTGGTTTAATTATTTTTTTCATTAAAGCATCTCCTCATCAACATTATCATTTCTTTTTTTTAATTTTCTCATCTTATCCATAACATAATCATTAAGTTTATAATTATCAGCATATAAAATGTCACTAATAAGATCGTGAAGTTGTAAATTTCTTTTAGTTTTCCATGTACTATTCACTAGGTAATTCCATATATCTTTTTCAGTAATATATTTAAAACCTAAATTTCTTACTTCTTTTACTTTAGAATATAATGCAGGTAAAACTCTATCATATAATTCTTTAGCACTTTTAAATTCTATAGGATTATCCATAACCTTCACCACCATAATTATACAATATAAGTCATAAAAAAGAAACTTAAATATTAAGTTTCCATTATTTCTTTTAATTAAAAATTAACATTTATTATCAAAAAATTCTATTATATTACCATTAACTATAACATTACCAGGCGCACAAGTTCCAAAAATATCAGCCCACATATGAACATCATTAGAAACACTAGAATTATTAGTAACTTTAATTTTAAGATTTTCAGCCAGCGCATTATCACCTATATATTTAACACTACTAGGTATAACAATTTATTTAAGACTATTATTAGTAAAAGCACCACTACCAATATAATAAAGAGAATTTGGTAATACTACTGACGTTAATCTTTCAGTAATACAATATTCCATCTTTTGAACATTATAATTATCACTAATGTCATAATCAAGCAATTTATAATTTTCATCAGTAACGACGCTATATCGACTAAGACAAGAGCTAAATGCATTTGCATCTATGCCTACAACGACATAGCCATCAATTTTAGATGGTATTACAACATCGGTACCACAACTTATATCATATTTATTAATAATAGCAACAGTATCTAAAGGTCTATAAGAAACCTTAAGCCCCAAATTCGCATAATAAAAACTAGATATATATCCTTTAATAACTGCCTGACTTATAGTTAAACCATCAAGAGTGCCATTGTTTTCACAAAAGTTTGTTACTTCTTCAGAAATGCTTTCATCGCCAATTTCTTGAAGAAAATAATTTTTGCACTTTCCAGTATCTACTACTTCAACTTTTTCAATCAAAACGTATTCAACATTCAAACCGGCATTACTATAATCATCTGATGGAATTTTTTCATCATTAACCAATGTATCAATTGTTATTTCATTATATTTTTTACCATCACATATAGTAATGGCTGCTTCATTCGGCGCATCCAAACTAGAAGTTAAATATGTTTTACATTTATTTGTATCAGATATTGTAACAATTGGAACTCCATCTTCTTTTCCTTCAGTAGCTGTTTTATATGTAAAACAAGATTCACTAGTTGCTGGCTCTCCACATTCATAATTATCTAAATTTCCTTCTTCTAAATCATCTACTGTTAAATCACTAATAGTTTTATCTCCATTTAGATTTGCTACCCACTTACCATTAGATACTTTCATATTAGTAACTTCACCATCATTATTCAGAATAATACAATATTGTAATTTCTCACCATTCATGTCAAGTTTAGTATTATCTTCTGAATTTATTACTTTAACATTTTTACCACTTATTGCATCGGTTAAGAACTTTCTTTCAGCTTCGCTATAAACTTTTCTAGCCTCAGTTAGAAACATCTCTTTCTGAGCCTTATTAAACAAGTTTATTACATTAGGTAGCGCTATTATTACTAATATAGCAAGTATAGCTATTACTGCTAGTAACTCAACTAATGTAAAACCATTTCTATTTTTCATACACTTCACCTATTCTAATTATATCATAAAATTTCAAAATAAAAAGACTAGTTCTTTTTAAGAACTTCTAGTCTTTTTTCTTCTTTTTCTAAGTTTTCTCTTTCTTTATTAACTATTGCTTCTGGAGCTTTATTTACATAGTTTTCATTTGATAATAATTTCTTACGACGACTAATAGAAGCTTCTAATTTTTCTATTTCTTCTTTTCTCTTTAGCTCTTCTTCTTCATTATTTTTAGAGTTATCAAAGAATATATCAAATTTATCATTAAACTTACTTTCATTAACTATCTTATCAGTAAGTTTAAGCATTTTATTTAAAAGTTCATTATTATTATAATCAATCACTTCAAAATCACTTGATATTTTACTTTCAGCTTTTTTATTTCTAAATAATGTTACATATTCAAGTAATTCATCTACTTCTTTAGTTTCACTCTTAAATACTTGTTTCTTATCATAAGTTGGATAATCACTCGTTAATAATAGATCTGTATCTTTTATTTCAAAATTACTATATATTTCTTCAGTAACAAATGGCATAAATGGATGCATCATTTTAACTATAGCCGTAATTGTATATAAAAGTGTACTCTTAGTTTCATTACTTTCACTAAATTTAGACATTTCTATATATTTATCACAGAAGTTATCCCATATAAATGAATATAATTCACTTCCTGCATTATTGAATTCATATTTATCCATAGATTTAGTTACTTTCTTAATTGTTTCATTAAGTTTAGTAAGTATCCATTTATCTGCATTATTTAAATTTTTAAGTGTATAGTCTTCTTTTTTAAAACCTTCTAATTTCATAAGTACAAATCTTGATGCATTCCATAATTTATTAATAAAGTTCCAAGTTGAAGCAACTTTATCAGTATCAAAACGTATATCCATTCCCATAGCTGATGTTGTTGTTAAATAGAATCTTAACGCATCACATCCGTACTCTTCTATCATATCCATCGGATCAATTCCATTACCAAGTGACTTAGACATTTTTCTTCCTTGTTTATCACGAATAAGTCCATGAATAATGCAGTCTTTAAATGGACGACTATTCATTTGTTTAAGTGATGAGAATGCCATACGAGCAACCCAGAAGAATATAATATCGTATGCTGTTACAAGTACATCTGTTGGGAAGTATCTTTCTAAGTCTTCTGTTTTATTTGGCCAACCAAGTGTACTAAATGGCCATAATGCACTACTAAACCATGTATCTAACACATCTTCATCTTGAGTCCATCCTTCTCCTGGACATTCTTTTTGTACTTTAACTTCCTCACCTTTATACCAAGCAGGTATTCTGTGTCCCCACCATAATTGACGACTAATACACCAGTCATGACAATCTTCCATCCAATGATTTAATACTTTTTCAAATCTCTTTGGTATAAAATTAATTTTATTGTCTCCACCCTTTTGAGCATCTAATAAGTCTCTGCTCATACCACTCATATCAACAAACCATTGTTTTGATAAATATGGTTCAACTACAGCATCAGTTCTCTCAGAGTGTCCTACACTATGCGTCATCTTTTCAACACTAATTAATAAATCTTGACTTTCTAAATCTTTAAGTAATTCTTCTCTACATTTTTCACGAGACATACCATTATACTTACCAGTTTTCTCATTCATTGTAGCATCTTCATTCATAATTAGAATTCTCTCTAAATTATGTCTTTCACCTACTTCAAAGTCATTAGGATCATGTGCTGGTGTAATTTTAACACAACCTGTTCCAAACTCTGGATCAGCATGTTCATCTCCAATAATTGGAATTAATTTGTTTACTATTGGAAGTACTACATTCTTACCAATTAAATCTTTATATCTCTTATCTTCTGGATTAACAGCAACAGCAGTATCTCCAAATAAAGTTTCAGGTCTTGTAGTAGCTACATCTAAATATTTATCGCTTCCTTCAATAAAATATTTAATATGATAGAAAGCTCCTGGATCATCTTTATAAATAACCTCTTCATTTGAAAGAGCTGTTTTAGCAACTGGATCCCAGTTAATAATCTTTTCACCACGATATATTAACCCTTCGTTATAAAGCCTAATAAATACTTCATTAACTGCGTCATTAAGTCCTTCATCAAGAGTAAATCTCTCACGTCTATAGTCAACACTAAGTCCTAAAGTTTCCCATTGTTTATGGATATTACTTCTATGTTCATCAGTCCATTTCCAACATTCCTTTAAGAAACCTTCACGACCAAGTTCATATTTATTTATTCCCTTTGTCTTAAGTCTATTAACAACTTTAGCCTCTGTTGCGATAGCAGCATGATCCATTCCTGGAAGCCATAATGTATCAAAACCCTTCATCTTCTTATATCTAATAATAACATCTTGAATACTACCATTAAGTGCATGTCCTAAATGTAAATTACCTGTTACATTAGGTGGTGGTATTACTATAGTAAAAGCATCTTTACTCTTATCTCCAGCATCAAAACAATGACTTTTAAGCCACATTTGATACTTACCATTTTCTACTTCTTTATGATTATATTTTTTATCAAGCATCTATTTCACTCTCCTTTAAATAATGTTCTACCTCATCAAAATAAGGTTTAAATTTATCTTTATCTTTTATATGTTCAAATATTTTTTCATAATATCCTTTATCAACTATTAATCCACGACTATAGTTATAATGTAAATCAAATGCAAATGATAATAATACTATTATTTTATCATTAACATTCTTTACATTGACACGTTTAACAGGTTCATGTAAGAAAAATTCTTTTTTAACTTCTGCACTTATCTCTGAGTCATCTTCCTTAAGTTCTAATAATCTAGGACTACTAAATGCATATAATATATCTAATTTATCAGCATCTCTAATAATTTTAGCATGCATCTTTTCACGAACAGTTAAGTCATCTGGTAAATTATATTTATTATGATATTTAATAGTTTTAGAAACAATATCATATTTATCTTCATCTAATTTATAATTTTTAATTAAATTTTTCTTAAATAGTAGTTCTTCTCCTAAGTCTCCATGATCTACAGTTTTTAAGTCATCAAATGATTTATACTTAGTCCATTGTTCAAATCTTCCAATATCGTGAAGTAAACCAATTAAACAAGTTAAATAGTTATCTTCTTCATCTAGATTTAATGTATATGATATCTCATCACATTGATGCATGACTCTATAAGAATGATTGTATTTATAAGCAATCATATCTTCATTAAAATCAAACCCCATAACATACTTATCAAATTCATCAAAATTTTCATTCATCTCGTTCATTTCTTTTTCCTCCAAAATAAAAAGGCAATACCAAAGGACGAATCAATCGTGGTACCACCTTATTTTATACTCTATATATTTAACGCATATCTACGTAACTTCTTACTACATTTCACAAGTTAACTCCCAAGCTACCTTCATATACCTATCTTAAGAAAAGCTTTCACCCAGTGACTTTTCATCTCTAATAATTAGTATATATTACTCCTCTTGTTCCTCGTTTTATAAGGAGATTATACATCTATATTATTTATTTGTCAAATAGTATTCATTGATATTAATTGATATTTAAAGAAATCTCCATCTTTAATTTCTCTAAATTTAATCTTTTTTTCTAAAATTTCAAAACCATAATCATTAATAAAACTCTCATTAAAATTAGTAATATCATTACTATCTAAATTTTTAACAAATTTATTTATTAAACTCTCCTCAATATCTTTATCATCTATATCAATTAAATATTCATATATAT
>CAVDFY010000136.1:0-2715 GCA_963607925.1 bacterium | reverse complement strand
CATAATAAGGGAGTGAAAGAATGAATAAAAAAGGTTTTATATCAATGACATTAGTATACACTTTTTTAATTTTATTCTTATTTTTAATACTTAGTGTAATGCACGCATACTCAGAAAAAAATAAGTTTTTGGATACTATAGATGATAAAATAGATTTAAGATTAACAACACCAACAAGTTATGGAATAACAATACTACAAGCACTATTAAATAAATATGAAGCAGAAGAAAGTGGAACTATAGATTATTCTAAAAACTCTGAGGGTAGTTATTATAGTAATGGTAGTTTGGTTCAAGATATGAGTGCAACTTCAAATGGATTTTATTTTACTCAAGTAGTAGAAGATGAAGATAATAATAAAATACATATGACAGAAGATGACAAAACAGTTTATTTTTTTAGAGGTGTAGCAGAACAAAATTATATAGAGTTTGCTAACTACTGTTGGAGAATATTTAGAACTAATGAAAATGAAGGAGCAAGACTAGTTTTATATGGTAATTATTCAGAAGGAAGTGGCTGCACACTAAATGAGTCAATATTACCACAAGCAGCATATAATTTAACTTCAAATAATAATGCATATATAGGTTATATGTATGGAAGCAATTCAAGTTCTTACAGTACTACTCATGAAAACGTAAATAACAGTACAATTAAATCAGTATTAGATACATGGTATGAAAATACACTCTTAGATACAAAATATGAAAAGTTTATCGACGATAACGTTTTTTGTAACGATAGGGAAATAGGACAAGGTGGTTCTTTTAATGGACTTACATATTATATGGATGGAACTGGAACAAGCAATACCTTATATCAATCATTTAGAAGAAACGCAACAGGTGGAAAGGAAGGAACTTCAATAAGTATGAGTTCTGCATATCCAGTATTCGTTTGTTCAAATCAAGAAGACAAATTTACAAAAAACAATTCAAAAGGAAATACAAAATTAACTTATCCAATAGGAACATTAACAGCAGATGAACTAGTAATATCTGGTACATCATTCAAAAGTGGTAATAGTTCATTTTTCTTAAATTATGGATTGAATATATGGACAATGACTCCAAGTACATTTACAAGTGGAGAAGCAAGAGCTGTAAGTATGCAATTATCAGGAGAATTAGTAGAAGCACCAGTTACAAGTATATATTATGTTTTACCGGTAATATCTTTAAAAAACACAACGTTAATAAGTACTGGTGATGGAACAAAAACTGCTCCATTTAGAGTAAAGGTGAGCTAATATGAAGAAAAATGGTTTTATATTTATGGAAAGTTTAACAGTTTTAATAGTAACATTACTTGCTACAACGTTATTATTAAGCAGTTATTCACTTTATGTAAGAAAAGCAAAAGAAAAGGAAAGTTATGACTTACCAAGTGATAGATATCAACTCTTTAATATCGCAACACTAGGTAAAACAGGCACAATAACTAGACAAGATGGACCAGGATTCATTGCCAATAGAAGGGCATATGATGCTAGTACAAACCCCTATGGATGTGAAGGAACACCTATAGCAAATAGACTTAGTAATTGTAGACAAGTGTTTATAGATAATAATCTTGTATATTATATATTAATCTACGATATTGTAGAAGAACTATCAAAAACAGATGTAACAACAAAATACGATAGTGGAACAATAGAATACTTAAAAACACTAAGAAAATATAGTAAAGAAAACTATGATGAACAAAAAGAGCAAGGACAATCTAATGGATATATAGTTGGCGTATTCTATAAAAATGGTACATATAGATATGCATCAATTCCACTATATAGTGAAGATTAAAGTGGGTGAGTTATGAATAAAAAAGGTTTTACACTTATAGAACTTATAGTAAGTATAATATTAGTAAGTATAGTATTAATATCAATGACAGGTACACTTGTTAAATTAAAAGATACGTATAGTGTAGTAAACGAAGATGCAGATGCTAGAATATATGGAGCTACAATTTCTAAAATAGTGAATGATGATCTATTAAAAAATAATGGTATAAAAACAATAGACTGTAATGAAGATGAAAAAGTAAGTATATGTGAAATATCTATGGGAAACAATAAAAAAAGAACATTAGAAATATTAAGAAATGAAACACCTAATGACTCAGAAAAAATAACATCAAATGGAAAAGAAATTGGAACTAAAACATATGAAAAAACAACATTAAGATATAGTGATTCAACAACAGGTGATGTTAAAACAATATTAATAAAAACCATAGAATTAGTTACTAGAACAAACAACGAAGAAGGAAATGATAGTGTTACAACTAGTGGATATAAATTCACAACATTATCACAAGAATCATTTAAATATGAGAATATAAACGATAGTACAAAAGTAGATAAAATGACACATATAACAATAGGCCTTAGTGATGAAAAATATAATATTGATTTATATTCATCTGGTACATATGATAATTAACAAAAATGTAATAATACTAAACATTAACTTAATTGTTAATGTTTTTTTAATATTAATTTTATAATCAGAAAGAATACTAAAACTTTGAAATAATATAGATAAACTACTAAAGTTTAAAATAAGACTTGTTAAAGCAAATTTAATATTAAAAGGTATATTTAATAGAGAAATAGATATAATACCACTAGTAAGTTCTAAAAAGCCTGTAAAAATAGACAATATAGTAGAATCAATAGAAACATATCTAACTAATAAATTAATTATTAT
>CAVDFY010000135.1:0-15741 GCA_963607925.1 bacterium | reverse complement strand
TTAATATATTCTTTCCAAATTTTTTAATATCAAAATTTTTAATATTTTTTAAATCAATCTTTTTAATCCTTTTCATACTAATTCCCTCGAACTAATTATAGCATTAATATTATATTTTTTCAATGCAAAGAAAAAAGGACACAAGTCCTTTACTTTCATAACTATTCGTTAGTTACTTTACATTCTGATGAGAATGGACTATTGATACAAGTCATACATTCTTTGTAATCACCAGCACCTATTAATCTCATAAGAACACCTACTATTGTAACGATTAAGAAAACTAATACAGCAGCAATAGCTTTTTTAATTAACTTATGTTGAGCATCCTTGATTTTATTTTCATCTTTTTCAGTTACTGCTTTAGCCATATCTAACATACCTACTACGATTAAAATAATAGGAACAACAACTTTGATAATAAAAACAGCAATACCAACTAATCTTAACACTGGTGATAACTCATTACATAAATCACTAGGGTCAGTAATAGTGTCTAACATATTAACTAAATTTAACATACTTTAAATCTCCTTCTCTATATAAAATTTTATATAATTTTAACAAATTTGTCAACTATACTGACAATTAAATTCCCATTTTACTAATAAAGTTTTTAACTGGTTCTATATTTTCTTGTCTATCATCACAAGGTGGTATAGCAGCAAATACTTTTAATTTAGTTTCATATTCAAATGTAGCAACATCTTCTGAATTAAGAACACATTTATTTAAGATAACTTTTTCATTTTTTAAAGTTTCTAATGCAGCTCTATTTTTTCTTAACATTTTATTAATCATAATAGTTGATGGTTCAATTAAATAATATACTTGACTGCAAATTGAAACATCATCATAATCATTTAAATCAACTAAAACTACGTCACACATTTGTTTTTTCATAAGTTCTTTTGGTAAATCAGTAGAAATTGTACTTACCAAATCTTTATCATTAAAATATAAGAAATCTACTTTATTTACCTCTATAGCAGCAACATTTCTAACTTGAGATAACATCTTACGTATCATATAAATTAAAGTTGTTGCTCCAGCATGTTGAGTCATATTCTTAAATCCTATGATTTTCATCTTACCGCCACCAGAAGTACCTACACCTTCAAGGCTAGCATCTCCTTCAGTAGTAGCAGGATCTATATCTTGTAAATTATGAATATTAACAACATCTCTATATGTATGAGGATGAACTAATAAATAATTAATTCCTTCAGCGTTACGTGTAAAATTATAAATACCAAGAGATATCAATTTTGATAGATAAGTCTTAGAATCACTTTCCGGACTATCATCAAGTAGTAAAATTACATTCTCCATATTTATATTCATTGCTAATTTCTGCAAGTTATCAGTATTTTGATAATCACGTATAGCAGTAATATCTAAAATCATTTTATCATAATAGAAATTAGTAAAAGTATCTATTATCTCATCTACATTAAATACACCTTCCATAGACTTCATAACTTCAATATTTAAGCCCATTAAAAGTTCTTTATACTTGTTGTAAACCATTACGTTCATTTATAAATCATCTCCCCTATTTAACCATTAGTACATTTAAATGTACTTACGTCGTAATATAACGCTTTTGTTTCACCTGAAATTGGTAACTTAACAGTAACATTTATAATTGGTATTGAAAGAGCAATAAAAGTAGTAACTTTATAATATACTTTTTCACTTTCACCTGCTTTAGGACAATATTTAATTAAACAATAACCACCCTTTTGTTTTTCACCGATATTATTACTAGCACAAGGATCGTTAGTTCCATCAAATACTGAATAATTATAACCCATAGATTTAATATAAGCAAAAGCTTTTCCCTCGACAGAAGAATCGTTTTTTAAAGCATCATCAGTAATATTATTTAAATCATTAGCAGAATTTGTAAAACCTTCATTTCTTTCAATTAAGTTTAATATCTCATTTTTAACTCTAAAAGCTTTAGTATAACTTATAGAATAAGCAAGAAAACCTGCAAATAAGAATATAAATACTATAACTAATCCAGTTAGCCAAGTACCACCCATCGCTTCTTTCATATCACACTTCCTTTACACTTTTTAAACTAAAAAAAGGCTATAAATGCCATTGACATCAATAAGCCACGACACCTATAGCATTTTTTAAATATTATTCATAATTAGCATCTACACAACCAGCAGTTCTACCAGCATCTTTTGAAGCTGGAGCAGCAGTAACAGACGCAGGACAACATACCCATACTTTTACTGTAGCATTTGAACCAGTATTAGCAGATTGACCATTAACAGAAGTATCTGTAGTAGCCCAAGCTTGCCAATCGTTTCCATAAGTTTTACATGTTTGAGTAACAATAGATTTTTGAATCATTGGCCAAACAAATATATAGAATAAAGCACCTACAGCAGCGATAGCTATGATTGTAATTACTGTCATATTTAATTCACCAGTAGCTTCTTTCATTTATTAATTTCCTCCTTTACTTTCTAAAATAATTATACAATATTGAAAATTTAAAATCAATATATATTTACACTACGCAGAAACAAACATTTGGAAGATAGCAAGAACTAGAATAACCATAACACCTGCTCCAGTTGAAGTAAGCATTGTTATAGTTTTCTTTTCCATCTTTTCTAAACGTTCTTTATACTTAGTTTCTCTTGATTTATTTTGAAGATTAGAAATAGTTCTTGAGAATACAATTAATTGTTCTTGTTTTCTTTCTTGACTACCTAAACTAAGTCTATATAGAAGTCTCATCATACGCATACTATCACGAACAGGATATCTACGAGCAAATGCCATATAAGGTTCTATTGTAGAATCACCTGCATCAATTGATGCTATTAAATCACGAAGTCCAGGTTTAAACATCTCAGGAGCTGTTTCTAAACTACGTGTAATAGCAACAGGAACAGTATAGTGTTGAATTAAAATTTCTAAACTTTTTAAATAATATGGTAATTTTAAATTTATATCATGTAAGTGAACTTTATAAAAGTTTTTAACTTTATTATAGTCACTTTTAAACATTAAATAAGATGCAATAAATACAAGTACAAGTTTAATTGCAAAGTTTAAATTTTGAATGCTAGTAATTGCAAGTATAAGACCTAACAAAAATGTAATAATTGCAGTCTTAACTCTTTTTTGATACATTTGATTAACATCAACTTTCTCGCCATATCTTGATACTAGAAGAAAGTCGTAATCATCTTCTTTTAATTTTGAAAATAATACTTTATTATCATCTACGAATTTATTAAAGTTAAAAGTTCCCAGATAATTAAATAATAATATTACTATAACACCTACTATAAATATTTCCATTATTCAGCACCTACATCCTCATGGTAATATTTAATACCTGATAGTAAGAAATATGTATTAATTAATATTACACCATGAAGTAATATTAATACATACCATTGTTCAATAAGCTGTAAATAACTATCATTACCAAGTAATAATTGAACTAATAATACAAGTAAGTAAAGTGCAACACCGAAAGTACAGAATTGCTTATAGAATGTAGTTCTATCAATTCTATCACGATATACACTTTCAACAAGCATATCTATATCTTGAAGCATACCTTCAAGAGCTTCACCAGAATCCTTAGAACCTTCTTTAGTTATTTGCAAGAATAATTGATGCATATTCTTAATAACATAATAATCATACTTTTCATTCATAAATCTTATAGCTTCATCAATAGTGCCATTTTCATATGACATTTGAATCATTTCTTTGACGTCACCTAATAAAGGTTCTTCAAGAACTTGTGAATCTCTAACACCTTCTAAAGCTTTTACAAAAGATTGAGTTGTATTAAACTCCATAATAACATTTGTAGTATAAACTTGAATTTGTTCGAAAATAAATTCACTATATGCTTTTTTACATCTCATATATGTTAAATATGGAATTGCAATAATAGCAAGACAAGCATAAACTATACTCCAAATAATACTATAAAAATATAAATATGCAACGAATGCAGCTCCAATACCAAATATAGCAATTTGAATAACATATTGACGAGTTGTATATTCTTGACCTAACTCTTTTGCTTTCTCACGTACAACTTTAAATGAGTAAGGAGCATATTTTTCATATGTATTTCCTACTGTTTTAGCAATAAACTTATAAGAGTTATCGCCTGTATTTTTACGATATAAAATTACGAAAGCAATTATTATAGCAATAACTAATATTTCAATATACATATATACCTCCTTATTAAATTTCTATCATTTCTATATTTTGTGTCGAAGGAACTTGATTTGTTGCCACTTGAGTATCAACAGTATTAACAGTATCTTGTATAGCCTGTTCAGTAGTTTGATTATTAGCTTCTTGAACAACTGGTTTAACTTCTTCTTGAACTGATACTTCATTTTGTAAATTACCTTCAGTTTCTTGTCCATCAGAACCATTTGCATCTTGAAGTTCACTTCCCTTAGGAATAAATGGATCATCTTGCATCATAACACCTTGGGATGCTAAATAATCTATCAAGTGAGAAGTTGGATTATTATATACTTCATTTTCCATCAAATCACGTGCATATAATACATTTACTTTTGCTTCATTAGTTTCATCATCTACATAAAACTCAACAACCTGAGTAATCTCTCTTTGAAATCTATTATATTTCTTTGAAAAGAAACCTTTAACATGTATACCAAGTTGAATATATCTATGCATACCTTTGACAAATTGATCAATATCTTGACTACTCTCAAGTAACGAATAAAGACGCATTGGAATACTTGAAGCTTTATCAGAGTGTATTGTTGATAAAATGTTATGTCCTGAAGAAATTGAGTTACGAACAGCAAGAACAGCTTCAGCAGAACGAACCTCTGATAGTAAAATCCATCTTGGGTTCTGACGCATACATGCTACCAAAACATCTGAATATGAAGCTATATTATTTGTTTTCATAGCAACTATATCACGAGTTGGATAAATTTTATCTAAGTGAAGTTCTAATGTATCTTCTATAGTTATTATCTTTTCATCTTCCTTAATATGACTTGCTAAATATTTAACTAACTCTGTTTTACCTGAACCAGTTTCTCCACTTACAAGTATGTTGCAGTGACCACCAACACAAGTCATTAAGAAATCATGAAGTTTTAATGATACATAATCTTCTTTAACTAATTTATCTTTATTTAATCTTATTTTTGCCGGAGTTTTTCTTATTAGTACAGCTATTCCATTAGTGGCAATAGATTCATGTACAAAGTTAAGACGTAACTCAGCACTTTCGGCATCAAGTAATGGATGAGCCATATTAAATGTTTTACCCATAACATTTGAACATTGAAATGCTAATTTTTCCATTACTTCATTATTAAGTCCATCAATATGAGCTGGTTTTACACCTTGAGACAATGTTTTAATCCATAATTGACCATTATTAGAATATGATATATCGGTTACATCATCATCGTCTAACAGAGGCATTAATAAACCGAAATCAATTTGAGAAAATACAGCATCCTCCATTAATCTTTTCCCTTCTTTCTTCTTTTTTTATTCTGTAACATCTATATTGTCATTACCATTATTATCGTTATTATCATTATTTGTATTATCACCATCAGTAGTTTCATCAATATAATCAAGAGGTACTTCTCTAGTATTTGCAAGTATTAAACTCTTTAAATAATCACTACTAATAGTTGTTGTTGGATTATAGTTTGCATTTCTTGGAATTGGAATTAAACTTTGAGCACCAGATGTAGCATAAGCTTTTCTAAATAACAAGTGAAGTTCTTCAGGAACAGCAAATATTAAGGCAGCAGCATTAGTTTGAGAAGCACTCTTCTTAAATATATGATTTCCTTGACTATCTTTAACTGCAAGAATTTCAATACCTTCAATTAACTTACCATAAACAAGTTTTCCACTATCATATGTAGAATAATATAAATCTATTTTATCTCCTGGGAATATTGAGTTTCCATAAGTAGTTTGTTCACTAACTGGGAATGAAACAATTGTATATCCTTCAGGAATATTATTCCAAGCTGAATCAGGCATTGTATCCCATGTTACAACTGATGAAGTATAAAATAAACTACCAGCAGGAATAAAAGTATTATAATTAACATATTTTCCTATAACGTTATTTTCACTTCTAATAACATTATCAGTAACCATAGATGATGCAACTTTAACAACACCTACATCATCTTTAGAAATTTCTGTTCTAGCTTTTATATCTCTCAAAGCATATGGAACACTAATAGCATTAATAGCTTTATCTACTCTATATCTATATGCAAAGAATAGAATAACAAGGCATAAAGCACAAGCTGCAATAGTAACAACACCTTTATTACCTAAAAGTTTTTTTAATGGATTAGTTTTAGTTTGCATCAGTGTTACCTCCTCCATTTACATTTATATTTTTCAAATCCTCTTCTTTTACATCAACTGTCTTAGATAATATTAAATTTTGAATATAAGAACTAACAATACGAGTTTCTTTAGGATTTTCAGAATATTTAGCATTTCTAGGTACTGGGAATAATGTACCTCCTACATACAATGTTTTTCTTAAAAGTAAGTGCATATCTTCAGGAACATTAAATATTAAATAATAAGGTTGAGACATACTTGAAGTTTTTTCAAATATATTATTGAAAGTTGAATCAGTAACAGTCATAACTCTAATACTTTCAATAAATTTACCAACAAGTATTTTACCATCATAATCAGTACCAGAATAATATAAATCAATGTAATTACCTGGGAATATTGAGTTTCCATAAGTTGACTCTAATGAAACCGGTAAAGCAACAATTGTATTTCCTTCAGGAATATCACCATATATACTACTAGGTAATTCTTCCCAAGTTAATAATGTATTAGCATAAAATAAACTATTATTTGGAATTTCTACTTCATTGCTTACATATTTTCCGACAATCAAACCACTCTCTGTAATAACATTAGCTGTAACTATACTTCCTGGTACTTTTCTAGTACCAACCATATCAGCTGTTATAAGAGTTCTAGGCTCTAAATTACGAGTCGCATAAGGAACCATAGTTGGCTCTGTTGCTTTTTTAATTCTATATGAATACGCAAAATAAATTATTATTAAACAAACTACAACTGCGAAAATAGTAACAGTGTTTTTATTCTTAAAAAATCTTTTAACCCCTACTAAAATATTATTCATTCTCTATTCCTCCAAATTTTATATCACTCTATTCTAATTAATTATAGCACACTAATTACTATTTTTTCAATACGTAGAAAACAAAATAAAAGAGAAATAATTTCTCTTTTACATTTCAACTTTAGCTAACATATATTTATTAATTTCTTTTAATAAATATGAAGCATATAAATTACCACTAAAGTCATAAACAAGTACTACATCATTATAAGAATCTCTTATTTTATAATTAGTATTATCATACTCATTCATAATTTTAATTGAAGAATCAATAGCATCTTTTATCTTAGAATCTGATAATTCTATTTTCTTTTTAAATTCTTCTTGTGTTAACATCTTACCTTCTTTAATATCATAAATGTATGATGTTGTAGCTATTGGATCATTCTTATCATCACAAATATAATAACCATTTCTAACTACACCTAATGTAACAAAATCATCATTTGTATATTGATAGAAAGTAGAATTTACAACATAAGTATATTTAATATTTTCCTTACATGCAGTTCCATCAACTTTAGAATTTATTGTTTTTTCACGATACTTTTTAGTATCACTATTTATAGTACTTAAAGCATCATTTAATTCTTTAACGTCAGTTGAATAATTCATATCTCCAAAATATGTAGTAGCTGTAACTGGACATTTAGATTCATCATCACATATTTTTACATATTCTAAGTCTTTTAAATCATAATTAACTTTTTTAAAATCTTCACTTGTTTTTTTATTATTACATCCAGTAAAAGAAAGAATAATTAACATTGAAACAAGTAACATAGATATTTTTTTCATTTATTACCTCCCTATTATCCTGGACATTGAGTAACAGTACAATCACTTGCACCGGCTGCTTTAAGACAATTAGTATGAATCCAAACATAATTGCTTACATAATTCCATAAATTATATGTAGAAGATGAACTTGGGTCTATATAAACATATGAATAACCGTTTACCTGAACACCTAAATCATATAATACTGTATTATAATTAACAGTTCCTGCTCCATTTTTACCACTAGAATCGTTATAAACATAAACATTTCCAGATCTACAGAATGAAGACTTTTTACATGCTTTAGGATTTTGCGTACTACAACTAGAATTCCATACAGCATAGATTGTTGTATTAGATGTAAATGCTGAATTTGCACTAACATTATCACTACCACCATCAGTCTTAGACCATTTAGCAAAAGTATAGCCACTTCTTGTAGGCGTACATAAATCACCAACAGGGACATTGTATTCTATTTGTTTAGTTGAACAGCCACTTCCACCTTTGTTATTATAAGTTAATGTAAGTTTTTTAGGCTTCCAACAAGCATAATACTTAGTATCTTTAGTTATTGTAGTTGTTGATTTAGCTTCATTACCTTTACATCCTGTTTGATCAAACCAACCACCAAAATCATAACCAGTCTTTTTAGGACTACATAAAGTTCCTAATTCAGAACCAGATGTTAAACTCTTATTATCACATTTATCTCCGCCCAAACTATCAAATTCAACAATTTTGTTTTTACATGAAGGTTTACTAACCATTAATTCCATTCTTTTAACATAAATTGTACTTCCTTGATATTGTACTTTACAATATTGTTCTCCACTAATAGTTTTATTACATTGTGAATTTATACCATCAGCTTCATTTTTATATTTTTCAGCATCGTACTTAATCAATACAGTAGAACCACGAACTAAATCATATTGATAAACACTTCCATCTGTATTAAATCCATCTGCAACTGCATTACAAGTTATATACCTAGTTACAGTTTTACTATTAACTTTTTGCTCTGTACTAGTACTATAAATTGTTTCGAGTATTCCAGTTACTAATGTATCTAAGTTAATATCGAATGATTCATCATCTAAGTTAGTTGTACCAGCCCTAGTTCTAATCTTAATAGTAGCTTTAGGTGGTTCTTCATATATATCATAAAAACTAACTTGATATGTCTTATTATTTGTTACAGACTCTGAAAATCTTCTTAAGAATACTTCAACAAATTTTTGTTCAGACATTACTAATTTACCGGTAGTACGGTAAGTGCCATAATCGACAGCGTCGATCATAGCAGCTTCCATTACCTCTCTAGCTAAGTAAAAGTCTTCTTCTGTTGTTGTAGTCATTCTTTGTATTAATAACATTATTACTATAATAGCTATACCCATAACTATTACGAAATAACCCCAAAATGAATGTTTCATATTCTAATACCTCCTAACTCTTACTTCCGCTAACTTTAATGTCACCAAATCTACCATCCTTAATTTCACTTAAGAATGTACTCTTACATTCAGTAAATGATTTTAATCCACCATCATCATCTACCATTGTACAATTCTTTAAAGTTTCATTTAAGTATCCACCATTAGCATTTTGAGAACTATTATATTCTCTTATTTGTCTAATATTACTTGGAGTTAAAACATATCTATATTCTAAATAATCATCAGTTGTATAAATTGTATCAGCAGTTTTTTCAATAGCATCAATAACATCAGTCTTACTACTCCAGTTAATACCAGTATCTCTAATATCTTTACCTGGGAATAAGTTACCAACATCAACATTTCTATATATAAATCCATATGATTTAGAATTACTATCTTTAGGTGTCCATATATCACACGAATCAGTTATTACAGGAACACCATCCTTTAATTCATAACATGGGTTTTTACATTTTGTCAAATCTGTTACACCATTTTCATTTGTTTCACAATCATAATATTTAGTTGTATTGTAAACATCATAACTACATGCATATTCATAATCAAATTTTTCAGTAGTTGTTAATCCTAAATTAGAATATTTATGATTTACATTATACGAACCTGTAGAACCTTTATCTCTACCAGATTCATCTTTTCTAGATTTATTACTTACAGGGAAAACTTCTTTTCCTAATGGAGTACTATTTCCAGCATCTGTTGAACCATCATCTTCACTTACAACACCTGTATAAACAGAAGTTTTGTAAGATTTAGGTTGCCAGAAATCAGCTTCAGTTACTGTTATAAATGTAGCATAATCATTAGTTGGTAAATAAATATCTACAGATTTACAAGTTGCATTAGTTCCAACACCAGAACATACAATTCTATCATGTTTTGTTGCTTTATTAGTATTTTCAATCTCAACTTCTTCATCTTGTTTATATTCATAACATTTAGTTTTATCACCATCATTTTTACAATAGTAGTTATTATTTAATCTTGAATCTACATTATCAATATTACTACTAAATTCAGTTTCAACACCATAATCATCTTCATAACCAAGAACTAAAGATACACATTCTTCTTTAGTTTTACAATAAGCTTGTTCTAATAAGTAATCTTTAATAGAACCACTCACTGTCTTACTTGGTGAAACAGTAGTATCTCCAGGGTGATGTTTACCATTTAAATCAGTATAATAATAATTAACTTTTTCAGAGAACTTCGCTCTATTTTCACTAGAATCTACATAGAAGTTACAATTTTGTAAATCATAATATAATTGTTCAACTTCTTTAACAGCAGATTTGAAATTAATCCAAGCAGTATTTTCTTCATCTTGTAATGTATCATTACTTTGGTTAGTACCATTGCTACAACTTCTACTTGTTGATTGATTTGCAACACATGGATGAGAACATGTCGTAACACCTTTTGAATTCGTAGAACACCTTGTTGTTCGTTTACAACAAGTACTTCCACAGCCAGAAACACCTACGTTTGGTGTGCCAGTTTGTAATGTGTTAGAAGGAGTACCAGACTTAGAATTAGCACAAGTTACTTCTCCATTAGAATTAGCCTTACAACTTGAATTAATTTTCCAAGTATTATAATTTTTAGATTTTGAAGTTATAGTATCACTACCAGATGAGTTACAAGAATAGCCATAACTTGGCCAAGTATATATTGTTTTTTCACCACAAGCGCCGGAAATTGTAGTACAAGCTGTACTTCCACAACTGCCGCTTCCAGTATAACTATTTTTAGCACATGCAGTTATTACATGAGGACCACCATTACTATCTTCCCAATCATATAATACTTCTATTTTCTTCCATTCATTATATAATGATATCATTTTCTTAACAGCTGTATCATATTGTTCAATCCAAGTTTTACCGTCAGCATTCTTTTTATTATAATATATTTCACTAGTACACTGTCTCTTTTGAAGAACGATACTTGTTAATTTATGATCAGTAGTTAATACTTTTTCAATATCTCCTTCACCTTGTAATACCTTAGAAGCAATATCATAACTAAATTGCATACCAGCATAAACTTTAGTTTTATTTGCAAGATAGAATGTTAATTCTTTTCTACAATAAATATTACATACTTTACTATTAGCACCGGTTTCTTTTGTATAGCTAAATTCTTCTTTTTTATTAGGATCACATGCATTTAGAATACAGTTCATATATGGATCTTCATAAGTTGATTTTTCATATGTGTCATATGCACCTGTACCTAGTGTACCATATCCTTCACATGTGCTTTTTAAATTTCCTTTTGCTTTGAAATCTTCACAATACTTTGTTGGATCACAATAACAAGGAATACTTAAAGGTTGCGGAAAAGTAAGAATAGTATCCGGATTATCAGGAGAATCTATTTCTTCCTTTTTTTCATTAAAGGCAAATGTAAGCATTATTTGAGATGCACCAGCACCATTAGCATTAATATATTGACGAACATAACCGCCTTTGCTAGCACCTTTAAGTCCAAAGTTTAATGTATATGTCGTTTCTGTTTTTCCTTTTGTTAAAGTACACTCTTTTCTTTGAGCTTTTATCACAAATTCACAAGTTTCTTTTCCTTCACATTTTGCACTCTCAATTTGACCATTAACAATTTTATCATTTTCATCTTTCAAATAAGCATATACCTTACAACCAGAATTTTTATTTAAAATTTCCTCTTTCGTACAATCTACCATTTTTTCCTGAAATGTTTCAGGAATTTCGGCAACAACAGTGAACGTTGTAGTATATCCTTCATTTGTAGAATCGCTTTTAAAAGCTGGTTCACTATCTTCGCTATATTCATATTTTACGAAATCACGTTTACCATCGATGGCTGCGTGAAGTAATGTAATAGCATTTTTATATCTAGTCGAACCATCAGCTCCAGTACACAAAACACCGAACTGTGAAACATTTTTACACTCTGTTCCTTTATATTCTTCATTTTTAACTTTTTTTGCAGTTATCTCATAAACATTTGTGTTAGTTACATATTCAAGTTCTGCCTCACCTAAACCAGTAATAATTTCACCATCGCTTAAAGTTATATTACCACTCCCACTAAGTGCAACCCACATTCTAAGCGCTGCAGTTATTTCTGCATAATCATATTTTCCATTATCAACGAATCTAACAGTTCCATCAGGATAAGTTCCATCCTCTTTAACTGTTTCATATAAAATAGCAGCAAAACCACAAAAATAATGATTTTCAGTTTTACATCTAGTTAAATCAAAGTCTTGACTTAAGCAATATTGATTTCCACCTGGACCAGTCTTACCTGGTTGAATACAATATGTTGTATCCCCATTTGCAGTATAATATTTATAAGCATATAGTGGTCCTAAACCATCTTTCCACGTTGAACTAGAATTTGTATTAGTTGTAATTTTTGAGTATTTATACCCATACTTTACTGTGTCAGCATAAGTAACTTTACAATTATTTTTACAAGATATTGTTTTAGCTTTACATGTGCTTTTACTGCAAGTAGAATATGAGCCATAACATAAACTACCAGAAGTAGAGCATCTATATTTCTTACATGCAGTACTACATTCAGACGATTTTGAATAAGTCTTAGAGTTCAAACTACACTTATATTTTGTTGAAAACAAACCCTTACTTACACTGCATGATCCAGAGGTAACATATTTCCATGCGCCCTTTTCAGTATAAGACCTTTTCTCACAATCACTTTTTGAACTCGAAGTTATACTACCACATTTATATTTTATACCAGTACCAGTATACGAGTAAGCAGAAATACATTTTTCAGTACCATTTTTTACTCCAGTCCTGCTTCTACATTTATTCAACGCTTCAGTAGGAGTACTAGCACCGGCCTTAACCCCAGTAGCACTTCCTACAACGGTAGTAGTCCATGTTTTTCTGTCCAACCATTTATATTTATAATATCCAACGCTTATCCCAGAACCACTTTGAGTATAAATATTAATACATTGAGAAGCTTGAACATTACTTAAGCAGAAAAGAAAAGAAACTACAATTAATACTTTTAAAAACTTCCTATTCATTTAATTCACCTTCTTTTTCTTTTCGATAAAAATTGTAATTCCATAAAATATAGAAATTAATACAACAGGAATTACTACATAATACCAATACTTTTTAATATAAAACCATATTTTAGCATACCATTTCATATTATCTAATTCTTTATTCTCATTTTGAGTATTAATATATTCATTAAATTCTTCTTCTGTCATATCACCAGCATCAGAATCAAACGCACATTTTTCATCTTCTGGATTATTAATACAATATTCAGTAGTCATATACTTATTATAACGATTGGCCTCATAGGTTAAAGTTTTTAACAATTCATTTGGACAAGCACTATCCTCACTTCCATATAAAGAAATAGTATATTTTTTCTTATCAAAATGAATTTTAGAACCTATAGCAACCGCATTAAAATCAGAATTATAATCAACCACATATTCTTTATTAGTAATTGAATCCTTAACTTTAGCATAAATAAATTTTGTTTGAGGATACACTAACAATAAATAATGATACTCTTTTTTATGAGTTTTAGTTAATTTATCATCAACATAGATATCCATATCCATATCTTCAACAGCAACTATATTTGCTTCTTCAGCCCAATCATTTAATTCATCATCTTCGCAAACAGCGAATACTTTATCGCTGAAAACAAAAATGAGCATTAAACTAAATAATAGAAATTTTACTTTCTTCATAATTCACCTACTCTTCTATTCAAAATTATATCATAAATGCATTTTCATTTTCAATAGATTATCACAAATAAAAAGAGAAATAATTCTCTTAAATTCCGTGTCTAATTTTTCTTAATTTAGCATTAAAAGGTATAATAGTTAATACACTAGCAACTATTACAATTCCTATTTGAATACCCCAATCTTGCATAAACTCAACAACATCATCTAAAAATGTTTTATCTGGGTTATCAGGAGTTGGATCATCTTGCGTTATGCCACCATAATTTTTGACTTGTAACTCAAATAATTCATTAGTTGGTCTATAAGTTAAAAATTGAGATGAACAAATATTTAATTTATCTTTATATTCTTCACATCTATCAGTATCATAAAATGTATTATAATATGGTAAAGTTATATTAATTGTTTTTAATATTGAACCACAATTAGTTACTGTAGTGTTAATAGCAAATGCAATACTAGAGCCTTCATCTATGCTTGATACAGTAGCTATATTATCACCATTTCCTGTATAACTATTAGAACCATTTGATAAATAAAGTCCTTCTACAACATTATAAAATGTAATTGTAAATTTATTAGTTGATTTACTATAAGATGTTTCATAATTTATATTTTCTGCTAAATTTTGATATTGAACTTGCTTTTTAGTATCACATGTTGCTGCCAATATTATATTAGGAAACATAATCATTAATAATAACATCATTATCTTTTTTTTCATATATAACCTCTCTATTCTTTTATAAGTACAGCATGTACTACTAATCTTTTTTTACCATTACCAGCACATGTAGATAAAGTTAATATTTTATCTCCATATTCTACCTTATCACTTGTTTTAAATGTACTTCTTCCTTTGATTAATTTAACAAAAGCATCAAATTCTTTTTTATTTTCGAAATCAGTTCTTAAATAATCAGTAGTATATTCAACTCTATATCCTGAGAAAATTTTAAATTTATATTGACCACTAGGTGTATCATAACTAATTATCATATTATCTTCATTCTTTCTAAAGTTAGAAGTTAATACATTCTTTAAAGTACCAAACATTGTACCATTAAGCATACTATGACCATATATAATATTATTAGAATCAAATTCATCTTTAGAGTTTCTATAATCTAAATAAACCCATCCCATAGAACTCTTCTTTTTATATATATCTCTTTTTAAATAATAACTATTATCATTATGCTGAACAATTGGATAATTAATATTAGTACCATTTACTGTTAAGAAACCAACAGTTTCATTATTTATCTTTTTTAATTTAGCAAATACTTTTTCAAATTGATATTTTGTACTTGCAGGTTTACTTGTATTATTTCCAGTATTACTAGTAGTATCTCCACCATCATCTTCATCTTCTGTATCATCATCTAATCTATCAAGTTCAAAATCATTACCATAAGTACCATTACTTATAGTGGCGTTTATTTCATCTATACTCATTTTTTCAACATATTCATAAGATTTAATAATTATTAAACTTACCAAACTAACATAAATGCATAATAAAGATATAAGTTTTAAAT
>CAVDFY010000134.1:0-9217 GCA_963607925.1 bacterium | reverse complement strand
GGTATAATCTTAGTAGATTTTTTGGAGGAACTTATGAAATTAACAAGAACTGAAGCTAGAGAAAAGATTATGGTAATCTTATATCAAATAGATTTTTATAAAAAAGAAAACATTGAATATAATTTAGAAGATGTTTTTCATGAAAATTTAGAGATGGATAATAAATATGTTAAAGATATTGTAAATGGTGTTTTAGAAAACCAAGATAAGGTAGATGAAACTATTAGTAAATATTTAGATAATTGGGATTTAGATAGACTTGGTAAAACTGATAGAGCAATACTTAGATTATCTACTTATGAAATGATGTATTATGATACTCCTAAAGTAGTAGTTATTAATGAAGCTGTTGAACTTGCTAAAAAGTATAGTGATGATAAAGTTGTTAAATTAATAAATGCTGTTTTAGATAAAGTTCGTGATAATGAGGAAGTAAATGAATAGAGAATATATTTCTATTAGTGATATTAATAGAATTATTAAATTTACTATTGATAATAATGAAAGTCTTCGAAGTGTATATATTAAGGGTGAAATAAGTAATCTTAAGTTTCATAGTAGAGGACATTTATATTTTTCACTTAAAGATGAGGGTAGTAAAATAAATGCTGTTATGTTTAACTATAATAGATATCTTAATTTTATTCCTAAGGATGGAGATTCTGTTTTAGTACATGGTAAAGTTAGTGTTTATGAAGCTACTGGTAGTTATCAAATATATGTTGATGATATGCAGCAGGATGGTCTTGGAAATTTATATCAATTATTTGAAGAACTTAAGAAGAAATTATCAAGTGAAGGGTTATTTAATCCTGAACATAAAAAGAAAATAAATAGACTTCCACGTAAGATTGGTGTTATAACTGCACCTACTGGTGCTGCTGTTAGGGATGTAATATCTACTATTAATAAGCGTTATCCTTTAGTAGAAATATATGTGTTTCCAACTCTTGTTCAAGGAGAAGATGCTGGTAAGAATATAGTTCGTATGATTGAACTTGCTAATACTTATCCACTTGATACAATTATTCTTGGACGTGGTGGTGGCTCTATAGAGGATTTATGGGCTTTTAATGAGGAAATAGTAGCAAGAGCAATATACAAGTCAAAAATACCAATAATAAGTGGTGTAGGGCATGAAATAGACTTTACAATAAGTGATTTTGTAGCAGACCTTAGAGCTCCAACTCCTACTGGTGCTGCAATACTAGCAACTAGTGATAAAGAGGATATTATTAAATATTTAAAAACTACTAGAGAAAGAGTTAATAATGCTATATTGAATAGACTTTATTCTTATAATGAATTAATTAAAAAATATAAAAGTAATTATATTCTTAATAATCCAATGAGATTATATGATATTAAAGAACAAAAGTTAGATATTTTATATGATAGATTAAATACTAATATTAGAATTAAACTTGATAATAGTTATAAGTTAGTTGATAAATATAAAAGTAATTATATTCTTAATAATCCTAAAGTATTATATGAAAATAAACTTGATAAACTAGAAAGTCTTAGTGAAGATGTTAACTCTAGTATTAAAAGAGTAATAGATAATAATAGTAAGAGACTTGATACTTTAAAAATAAAATTAGAATTATTAAATCCTAAGAATGTACTTGATAAAGGATACTCAATAATATATAAAGATGGTAAGATAGTTAAGAATACTAAAGATATAAGTATTAATGATGACTTAAACGTTATAATTAGTGATGGTAATATAGATGTATCAGTTAAAGGAGTAAATAAATGAAAGAAAAAACATTTGAACAATCAATAAAAGAACTTGAAAAAATAGTTAATGAACTTGAAAGTGGAGAACTTGATTTAGATAAATCAATTACTAAATATACAGAAGCTATGAAATTAATAGAATTTTGTGAGACTAAGCTTAATAATGCTACTGAAACTATTAATAAATTAGTTAATGAAAATGGTACTGAAACTAAATTTGAAGTAGAAGAAAATTAGTAATTATTTCCATAGAAATAAGTGGTTATATATTAAAAATATTAAAGTTAATAATAATAAAGAGGTGAAAGTATGAAAAAAGTATTATTCACGTTCTTTATTATTTTTTTATTTCCATTAGGAGTATTTGCATATTCTAAATATATTATACCTGGAGGAGAAAGTATTGGAATTAAAATTAATACTGAAGGACTTATAGTTGTGGGATTTTATAAAGTAGATGGTGAATATATAGCTAAAAATAACTTTAAAATAGGGGATAAGATAATAAATGTTAATGGGAAAGATGTAAATACTATTGATGAATTAAGTAATGCTGTTAGTGAAAATGAAATGTCTTCTTTAAATGTTAAAGTTACTATTAAAAGAAATGATAGAGAAGTGGATACATATTTAAAACTTACTATAGAAGATGGTTCTTATAAAACTGGCCTTTATGTAAAAGATTCCTTAGTTGGACTTGGAACTTTAAGTTATATAGATCCAGTAACTAAAATATATGGTGCTTTGGGTCATGAAATAACTATGAATGAAACTGGTAATAAAGTTGATGTTAGAGATGGTAATATTCTTTATAGTAAAGTTACTGGTATTGATAAAAGTAGAAATGGTAGAGTAGGAAGTAAAAATGCTAATATAGTTTTTGATAGAAAGATTGGAACAATACAAAAAAATACTAATAAAGGAATATATGGTCTTTATACTGATAACTTACCTAATAAAGATACGTACCAAGTTTCTGAATTTTCTGATATTGAAAAAGGAAATGCATATATTCTAACAGTTACTAAAGATAATAAAATAGAAAAATATAGTATTAATATATTAGATAAATATCCTAGTAAAAAAGATACTCAAAAGGCATTTAGTTTTGAAATAACAGATAAATCTCTTTTAAATAAAACAGGTGGTATAGTTCAAGGTATGAGTGGTTCACCAATAATACAAGATGATAAAATAATTGGTGCTGTTACTAATGTACTTGTAGATAATGTTACTTTAGGATATGGTATAACTATAATAACTATGTTATCTGAAGGGGAAAGATAAATATAAATTTTTATTTAACATATAATTAAATATACTTTAAAAAGTATATTTTATTTGTTATAATGTTTATTTCGAGGATAATATGATACATAATGAAAGATTTGAAGTTAATAGTAGTAAATTAAAACGAGATTATAAAATATGTTCTTTAGCTGATATACATAATAATTCTTGGGCAAGTTTTGAACTTTGGGATGATTTAATAGATTCAGTTGATAAAGAAAGTCCGGATTATATATTTATATCTGGCGATTTTGTTTATAATTCTGATGATTTTTATATTCCAAAAAATGATAGAATGTTAAGATATCTTCTTAGAAGTTTAAGTGAAATAGCTGAAACTTTTATGTGTCTTGGTAATCATGAATTAAAGCCTGGAAGAAAGTTTAATAGAGTAGATTCTATACAATATTTAAGAATGCTCGATAGAACTATGGATATACATATACTTGATAAAAGGATTGGTGAAGAATATATCGATACAGAAGATATAAGAATAGGTGGTTTTTGTCCTAGAAGTGAAACATATTATAGGTCTTGTGAAAGAGAGTGGAATAAATATTTCATAGAAGATTATTTAAATAGTTTACTTGAATTTACTAAAGATAAGTTTAATATTTTACTTACTCATTCTCCAGATACTATAAGTCAGAAAGAGGTTTTGATTGCTCTTAGAGATAGGCTTAAAGAAATAGACTTAATATTATGTGGACATAAACATGATGGATACATTCCTAGAATTATTCAAAAAACTGGTATTATTCGTGATGACTTTGGGTTTGATGTTAGTGACGGAAAGAATGTTTTTGATTATATAATTAGTAAGACTTCTAATTGTAGAGGGGAATTTGATGTATTAGATGCTAAAATGATAGTAAATAGGGGATATAGAAAGTTTTCTCATAAAAGTCCAGTATTTGCAGCACTTGATAAAGTTTCATCAAGAGATATGGCTACAATAACTCTTAAAAAGAAATTGTAGTCTTTTTTATTGAAATAAAAACTATTTTTTGATAAAATTTATATATACTAGGAGGCTGTTATGGAAGATGTTAGTAATAAATTAGAAGTTACTATTGAAGATGGTACTATAGTTACAGTTAATGTTTTAGATTTTGTTGATTCATTAGAATTTGGTAAAACATATATAATATATACTGTTAATGATCAGTCAGATACTATTTTTGCTTCTATTTTAAATGAAACAGAAGATTCTTATTCTCTTGATACTATAACTGATCAAAAAGAATTAGATTTTATTAATAATGAAATTGATAGAGTTGTTAGTGAATTAAGTGAAGAAGGTGAATAATAAATGACTATACAAGAAGCTGTTAGTAGAGGTAGATTACCTAATATTGATCCCAAGAAAATGATTAGTGTATGTGCTAGGCTTGGAATACCAGCTCGTGACTTATCTTTTTCTCTTACAGATGATCAATTAAAAAGACTTCAATTTGATCCATCTCTTCATAGATCTATTGTTACTGCTCAAGTTAAAGGTGCTCATAAGACATTAATTTCTGAATATGATGAGTTAATAAAGAAGTATCAATCTTTATCTGAAAGAATGGATAAGAATCCAGATTTATCATCTAAAAAAGGTGAAATTGATAAACTTTTAGCTGATTTAATTACTGCTAGAGATGAGTATAATGGTGTAGTAAAAAATGTATTTATTACAAGAGATAATATGGGATTTGATATAAATGTTACAAATCCTGTGAATCGTACTATTATGGGTATTGTTGATGGTAGACTTCAAAAACAAGGTGCTAAATTAAATGCAGAGTATGCTAAATTAGATAAATTACAAGCTACTAAGTTTAAAACTAAGTTTAAACAAAAGAGAAATGCTAAGAAGATTCAAAAGGTTGCTGAGAAAATTGCTAAGTTACAAGAAAAACAAGGTAAACTTCAAACTACTCAAAGAAAAATAGTAAATAAAGGTTCAAGTAAGTATGCTAAAATCAAATCTAAAGAATTCTTAGATTATAGAAATGATTTACAAAGATATACAGCTTATGCTGATGCTAAAGAAAAGAATGTTCAAGCACAAAGAGATTATGCTAGTGATTTAGCTCAAACTAGAATGGAACTACATAATTTAGAAAGTCAAATTGGCGTTGGTAATGCATTAGATAGAGCAAAAAATACTATTGCTAGAACTAGATTACAATTTGAACAAAGAAAACTTAAATTTGATTTAACTAAATATCAAAAGCAAGAAAAAATGATTGAAAGATTAAAAGGCAAAAGAGGTATGTGTAGACTTTCTGAACAAATCTATAGACAGGTTGCTATGTCTTATGCTATGTAAAATAAAAATACTTTCGTTTGAAAGTATTTTTTTTATAATCCTAATAAATGTGTTGCTATTTGAAAATATACTATTAATGATATAGCATCTACTATTGTTGTTATAAATGGACTTGCCATTACTGCTGGGTCAAAACCTATTTTCTTTGCAAGTATTGGAAGAGAGCAGCCAATTATTTTTGCAATTATTACAGTTACTATTAATGTTAGACAAACTACTAGTGCTACGCTTGTTGTAACTTTGTCTATTAAAAGTAGTTTTGCAAAGTTAGCAACTGCAAGTGTTAATCCTGCAAGTACTGCAACTCTTATTTCTTTCCAAATAACTTTTAATGTATCTTTATATTCTATATCATTAAGTGAAAGACCACGGATTATGGTAACTGATGATTGGCCACCTGCATTACCACCTGTATCCATAAGCATTGGTATAAATGATGTAAGAACAACATATGATGCTAAGGCTGCTTCATAATGTTGAATGATTTTTCCTGTGAATGTTGCTGATATCATAAGAAGTAATAACCATGGGATTCTACTTTTATATAAATCTAAAACATTTAATTTTAAATAAGGCTTTTCTGTTGGGGTAATAGCTGCCATTTTTTCAATATCTTCTGTTGCTTCTTCTTCGATGATATCGACTACATCATCGATAGTGATAATACCAACTAATTTATTTTCTGAGTCAACTACTGGTATTGAAGTAAGGTCGTAGTCTTGAATGATTTGTGCAACTTCTTCTTGATCCATTAGTGTGTTAACTGACATTATATCGTCATCCATTATTTCTTTTATAAGTTTATCTTCATCATTTAAAACTAAGTCTTTTAATTTTACTGTACCTATTAGTTTTCTTGATTTATCAGTTACAAAACATATATCAATTGTTTCTTTATCATCATATTCTCTTTTGATTTTTTTAATAGCATCTTCGATTGTATTTTCTTCTTTTAAATCCATGTATTCAGTAGTCATGATACTACCTGCTGAATCATCAGGATAATTTAATAATCCATTTATATCACGTCTTGCATCAGGATCTACTTTATTTAGTAATCTACTTACAACATTTGCTGGTATTTCATCCATTAAGTCAGCTGCATCATCACTTGCCATATCATTTATAATGTCAACAGCTTCTTTTTCACTAAGTAGAGTAATTAATTTACTTTGAGTATCAGTTTCCATGTATGAGAATACATCTGCTGCTATATCTTTTTGTAATAATCTAAATATTTTTAATTGTTCTGTGGTCGGTAAGTCTTCAAATATCTCCGCTATATCATAATCATTCATTTCATTTAAAATTTGTTTAATTTCAGTATATTTTTTTTCTTCAATTAGATTTTCAATATTTTTTAACATAATAAACACCACCTTTTTTTCTCGTTAATTATACTATAATTGTATTAAAAAGTCACTTAAAAGTCATCAAAATATGTAAAAAGAATTAAAAATATATAAAAATATTTGTTTTTTTAGTATAATAATTGTTAGTTATGAGAAAGAGGAAGAATTATGAAGAATGATATACCAAATCATGTAGCTATTATAATGGATGGAAATGGAAGATGGGCTACAAGACAAGGAAAGAAAAGAACAGAAGGACATTATGCAGGATATAAGACTCTTAAAAAAACTGCTCTTCATATATTAAGCAAAGGTGTTAAAATTCTTAGTGTTTTTGCATTTTCTACTGAGAATTTTAAAAGAAGCCAAGAAGAAGTAGGGTATTTAATGAATTTATTTGTCTCTGCTTTTAAGAGTGATATGCATTTCTTTTTAGAAAATAATATTAGAGTAGTTTTTTCAGGAAGAAAGGAACCTCTTAGTGATGAAGTTTATGGTGTTATGAAAACACTTGAAAAAGAGACTTTAAATTGTACTGGTGGAATTTTTAATGTATGTTTAAATTATGGTGGACAATTTGAAATTGTAGATGCCGCTAAAAAGTTAGCTACTATGTATAAAGATGAGGAAGTAGAGTTAGATAGTGTTACTCCAGAAAACTTCTATAGTTATTTATATAATGATTTACCTCCGGTTGATTTAATGATTAGAACTAGTGGTGAACTTAGAATTAGTAATTTTATGTTATATAGTATTGCTTATGCTGAACTTTATTTTACAGATAAGTGTTTCCCTGACTTTACTGAGGAAGAATTTGATAAAGCTCTTGAATCATATTTCAACAGAAATATTTCTAAGGGAGCAGTAAACGATAGAAAGAAATAATTTTATAATTTAAAAAATATATTGTATTATAATGTTTGATTTGATATTATGTGCATGTATTAATTACTTGCCATGTTAATATGACAATTTAGACGATAACGTATGTTTCTTGGGCAAGAAGAGATATACATGATGCGGAGATATACCTTTTAGGAGGTATGTCTTTTTTTTGTTATTGTTTAATGATTATTTCACTATAAAAGGAGGAGATTAAATGAGAGAAATAGTAGAATATACTGAGAAGATATTTGAAGATATCAAGCGTGTTGATGAGGAGGGTCATGAGTATTGGCTTGCTCGTGATTTGCAGATTGTTCTTCAATATAAAGAATGGAGAAAATTTTTGGGAGCTTTAGAAAAAGCAAGTACAGCATGCGATAGGAGTAAAAATAAGGTTCATGACCATTTTGTCCAAGCCGACAAAATGGTAGAGATAGGTTCTGGTGCTAAAAGAAAACAAGTTGATTACAAGTTATCAAGATATGCTTGTTACTTAATTGTACAAAACTCAGATCCTAGAAAAGAAGTGGTTGCTTTAGGTCAAACCTACTTTGCAGTACAGACTAGAAAGCAAGAATTGAGTGAAAAAGAATATAATAGTCTTACTGAAGATGAGAAAAGATTTTATCAAAGAGATTTAACAAGAAAAGGTAATTATTCTTTAAATATTGCTGCTAGAAATGCTGGAGTTAAGAATTTTGATAAATTTCATAATGCAGGATATAAAGGTCTATATAATGGTGAGACTGCGGATGATATTGCTAAAAGAAAAGGTTTAAGATATAGAGAAGATATATTTGATAATATGTGTAGTGAGGAATTAGCAGCTAATCTTTTTAGAATTACTCAAACCGAATCAAAATTAAAAAGAGATAATGTATCTAGTGAAGAAAAAGCAAATGAAACACATTATGAAGTAGGAAAAAAGGTTAGAAAAACAATAAAAGAACTCGGTGGAATTATGCCTGAAGATATGCCTACACCAAAAAAGAGCTTGAAAGAAACTAAAAGAGGTAATAAAAAAATAGTATCTATGTGTGATACTATTTTTCTCTTAATCTTAAGAATAATATTAATCCTAAGAGTATATTTTTTGTGTATTCTTTTATATCCATTAATTTAATATTTGTATAAACTTCGTTGAACATTTCATTCATTTTATTAGTTGCATATTCTAATGCACCTGAGTCTTCAAATAATTTTTGTACTTTCTTAGATTCTTCTTCAGTTATACTTTTACCATAATATTTTAGAAGTTCGTCAAGTAAGTCATTTCTATTAATTTTAATATAAGAATAAAGTATAGTTTGTTTAAACTCTTCAATATCTGAGTAAACTGATTTACCAAGTATTTCTTTACTGCTATAGATTCCTAAAATATCATCTTTTATTTGAAATGCTATACCAAGAGGCTCTAACACTTTTTCAAATGTTTCTATGTCTTTTGCTTTAGAGTTACCTAAGATCATACCAAGTACGAATGGACCAACTACTGTATACCATGATGTTTTAAGTCTATATATTTCCATTATATCTTCTTCGTGAAGAGTGTGTTCTTTATCATTTTTTTCTATGAATGGAAGAGTAACATCTATTATTTCACCTTTGATAGTTTTAATAACTATAT
>CAVDFY010000133.1:0-8173 GCA_963607925.1 bacterium | reverse complement strand
CCAGTAGGTTCATCAGCAAGTATAATATTCGGATTTTTAATTAATGCTCTCGCAATAGAAACTCTTGTTTTTTTCCTCCGGAAAGTTCACTAACTCTTCTATTTCCTAAATCATTAAGTGATACTAAAGATAAATATTTATCATAATCATCTTTTTTATATTTAAGTCTTTTTAAAGTATTTGGAAGTTTTAAATTGTCATATACAGTAAAGTTTTCAATTAAATTATGTTCTTGAAATATAAAACCAAAACATGAATTTCTATAATTATTAAGTTTGCTTTCATTTAACGCAGAAACACAAACATTATTAATAAAAATTTAACCACTTGTAACTTTGTCCGTGCATCCAATTAAATTAAGAAGTGTACTTTTTCCGCTACCACTTTTGCCTAAAATGAATATTAATATTATTAAGTGTTTTAGTTACAACACCGTTCTTAGCTTTATATTCTTTATGAATATTCTTTAACTCTATCATATAAACTCTTGTATCTTCTACTCTACCTTATTATATCAAATAATTATAAATAATAAAAACAAAAATGGACTATTTAAGTCCATTAATTATTTCTAACAGTTCATCACTTGTATGAAAGCCAATAACTTCTTCAGTTTTTTCTCCATTCTTGAAGAAAATCATAGTTGGAACACTCATAATTCTATAATTCATAGTAAGTTTCTGAAACTTATCAATATCAACTTTAACTATTTTAATTTTATCTTCTATACTTTCAAGTTCACCTTCAAGCATCTTACAAGGTCCACACCAAGTAGCATAAAAATCTACAAGTACAGTTCCTTCTTTTATTAAATCTTCAAAATTCTCTTCTTTATCAAGATATATCATTATAATTTTCCTTTCTCACGTAACTTTTGAACGTTTTCTTCAGTAATTATATCATACTTAATAAATAATTTAATAGTTTCTTGATTTAGTTTATTTTTATCGTTTTTGTATTTAGTAGTAAGTGTATATACTTCATTAATAGCTTTTCTAGTGTCTTCTATAGCACCACTCATTACAGGTGTCTTATCTAAAATGAAATTACCAACTTTTGATGTTTCAAGCCCAGTTACTCTAATAAATGGTTGACTACATACAAATAAGAATACAAATACAATAATATATGCTTCTATAAATCCAACTATTCCTCCACCAATCTTAGAAAAGAACCCTAATATAATTGTCATATCTAATATTTTTTCAATAATACCAGTAATTTTTAATAAAATTCTAAGCACTAGATATAATAATGAAAATATAATTAAGAATGCAATTAACTCATAAAGTAATATATTTATTATTGATACACCACTAAATAATCCTCCAAACTTAAAGAATGGTAAATATTCATACATGAATGTAGCAATTGGAGTTCTAAGAGAAAATGCAAGAACTAAGCAAACAACAAGTCCAACAAGTAAAACTGCTTGTTTAATTAATCCTCTACTCATTCCACCAAGAACGCCTACAATTAATATTGTTATAATAACAGCATCTAAAATATTCATAAAAACCTCCTAATCAGTAACCTTATATGGTGTACTTAAACTTCCATCTCCACTAATAACTTTAGTATCTTTTTTAAGAGTTATTACTGGTCTAATACCACTTGTACTATCAACTGCCAAAATTCCTAATTTAGCTCCATTAGCTATATAATTATATGCTTTAGATCCATTATAGTATGCAGGAGACATTGTCCAATAAGCACTACTTGTATATAAATAATTTGTTGTATTAGAAGTACTACCACTAAATCCAGCAAATGTTAACTCATCACTTGTTAACAAACCAATAGGATTTGAAAGAACACTAACACCATTACTATTTTTAACAGATAATCTATCTTTTTTATTAACACAATTATAAGTTGGTTTCATATCAATAAGATTATTTTTATATGAAATATATCCAGTATTTTTATTAGAAAATCCATTAAATCCATATGTAACATTATTTAAAACAAATTTACTAGTTTTTCTATTATTACAATATATAGAATCTTCTAAATATGAAGAATAATTACTAATATTAGTAGTAAACCAATTATCTAAAGTAGTTTTAACAACACTAGAATTAACGTTATTGTGTTCATCTGTATAAGTACTACTATCAGCAGAACCATACATATATCCAACATATGCATTAAAATTTGAATTATTATTATATTTAGTTGTTGTATCTAATATAGCAGTATCCGTATCACTACATACCCCATCATTAGCTTTTCCATTATATGCAAGTCTAATACCACCATCAATAGTAGTTCTAACTATTTTAAAGCAATTACCAGCAAATAAAACATTATTATTTAGTGCTTTAGTACCTCTATAGAAATATATTGTTTCACCATTTATAGCATCATTTGTATAATATACTCCTTCTCCATCAGTGGTAGAGTAATTTATATTAAGCTCGCTTGATGCATTAGCCAGAATCTTACTTCCTAAAGTTCCACTTTCATATATATCCTTAGAAGGATTATATTTAGTAGAAGAAGTAATATTTATATTAGCTGAAAATGTTTTATTCATATTATTACTTTGATCTTCATCAGTTTTTAAAAATGTAATACCCATAACATAAGAATGTTTAATACCAGGTTCTAATTTAATGCTTGAAGCTATAATAGGATTTGATACCGGCATAGTAGTTTTCTTAATATAAGCTCCACCATTAGAACCACTAAGAGTAAAAACTAAATCATCAGGATTAGCAAAATTATTAACTAAATCTTTAAGTTTAATGTCATAATAAACAACTACATCTCCAGTATTTTCAACAGTAAAAGTTTTACTAATACTCTCACCTGTATAAGCATTTGTCAAAGATACATTACTTGTATCAACATAAGTAATTTGAACATTCTTATTAAATGTTGCTATATTCATATCAGTACCTTCTCCAACAATTTCTAATGAAAAGTATGCATATGTAGCAGTTATCATTAAAATAACTACCAAAATAATGCCAATACTAGCAAATATCATACTTATTTTACGCGTATTCATATACCCAACTCCTATTTTCTACTAAAAATATTATATAATTATTAACTCTTTTTTTCAATAAAATTTGAAATATTTATACTTTTTTGATAAAATACTACCGAGGAGGAAAAAGAATATGATAAAAGAGTCTGATATATTAAATGAAAAAGATATAAAAACACTTAAAAAAGTTAGTACAGAAGTTACATTTCCTCTATCAGAAGAAGACTTATATTTAATTAATAACATGATTATGTATCTTAGATTAAGTCAAGATGAAGAATATGCTAAAAAATATAATATAAGAGCTGGTATGGGCCTTGCAGCTATACAACTTGGAGTTTCAAAAAGATTTTTCGTAATTTCATATAAAAAAGATGATGGAACATTTGAGGAATATAAAGTTATTAATCCAAAAATTATTTCTCATTCAGAAGAACAAATATATGTAGAAGAAGGAGAAGGATGTTTAAGTGTTACTAGATACGTTGAAGGTATTGTTCCAAGATTTGCAAGAGTAACAGTTGAATACCAAGATGAAGAAGGAAATAAAGTAACCAAAAGAGTACGCGAAGAAATCGCAGTTGCATTTCAACATGAAATTGATCATTTAAATGGAATACTTTTCACAGATAAAATAGATCCAAAAGTTCCATTTAAAAATCAAGAAAATATGAGAGTTATATAACAAGTGAGAAATCACTTGTTTTTATTTTAGGTTTTTAGAATATACCTTCTATTATTATAAAAATATAATATTATAGGAGGCAAAATGAATAATAATTGTAATTGTAATAATAAAATAAAAGTATTCCCGCCATTCTATACATGTTATGGAGCTACGGGACCTACAGGACCTAGTGGTGGCGCAACTGGACCAACGGGACCAACTGGACCTACTGGAGCTACAGGTGCAACCGGTTCAACTGGAGCAACACCTACTCTATCTATTGGAACAGTAACTACTGGAGATCCTGGAACTGAAGCAACAGCAACAATCACAGGTACTGCACCAAACTATGTGCTTAATTTAACCATACCACAAGGACCAACAGGTGCTACTGGTCCTACCGGAGAAACTGGACCTACGGGACCAACTGGACTTACAGGTGAAACTGGTGCTACAGGTGCTACCGGAGAAACTGGCCCAACCGGACCTACTGGACCTACTGGACCTACCGGACCTTCAGCATAATGAAGAAATATAAAATATGCATTTATGCCATTTGTAAAAACGAATCAGCATTCATCAAAAGATGGTATGAATCAGTAAAAGGAGCTGACTATATATGTGTTCTAGACACAGGATCAGAAGACGATAGCTTAAAAATATTAAAAAATTTAAATATAATAGTTAAACAAAAAGTAATTAAGCCATGGCGATTTGACACTGCACGTAACGAATCAATGAAATTAATACCAAAAGATGCTGATATATGCATATGTCTAGACTTAGATGAAATAATATTGCCAGGATGGAAAGAAGAATTACTTAAAATATGGAATGAAAAAATAACAAGAATAAACTATAAATATAACTGGAGTCTTGATGAAAATGATAAACCAATAATAAGTTTCTATGCTAACAAAATACATAAAAATAATTACTATAAATGGACACACCCAGTTCATGAAATACTAACTCCATTAAAAGAAGAATTCTCTATTACAACAGATAATATTATAATTAATCACTACCCTGACAGAAATAAATCAAGAAGTAGCTATCTTCCACTTTTAGAACTTTCCGTTAAAGAAGATCCAACAGATGATAGAAATATGCACTACTTAGGAAGAGAATACATGTATTATAAAAAATGGAATAAATGTATAGACACTCTAATAAAACATTTATCACTAGAAAATGCAACATGGAAAGATGAAAGATGCGCATCTATGAGGTTTATTGCTACTTCATACATTAACTTAAAAAGATATGATGAAGCACGTATGTGGTTAGATAAAGCAATGATGGAAGCACCATACTTAAGAGATGCATTCACAGAAAGAATGATCTTAGAATACAATCTTAAAAACTATGAAGAAAGTATCAAATATGGAAAGAAAGCATTAAAGATCAAAACAAGAACTTATACATATATAAACTCAGAACATAGTTGGAACGAAACAATATACGATATAATGAGTATAAACTACTATATGATTGGTAACAAAAAAGAAGGGCTAAAATATTTAAATAAAGCATTAAAAATAAATCCAAATAACAAAAGAATACAAGAAAATAAAAAATATTTTATTTAAAAAACTCTAAATGAGTTTTTTTACTTTATAAACAAAATAATATGTTTACTTTTAACTTTATTTTGTTTATAATTATTCTAGGAGATAAGATATATGAAAAAGGGAAATAAAACAAGATTAATATTTTGGGGAATTATTTGGATAGTTGTTTTAGCTTTAGCTGGATTCGGATATTATTCCTATTTAAATGGACATGGAATTAAAGGAGAAGTAAGGCATAATTTAAAACCTATAGTTGAAAAGTTTAATAATTTAAAAGGATTAGAAACATATAAAAATGCAGGAATTGATATTAGTGCTGAAATAAAAGATACACAAATAATCGTTAGTTATAAAACTTCAGGTGCAACAGCATCATTTACATTTGATTATCAAAACATAGCATCAGAAAAAGTATTATATATGAAATATAGTACAGCTGATGAAGCAACAGCAAACTTAATTATTAAATCAATGATTGAATCTGTTTCGATAGTAAATGGTCATCAAGAAGGAGAAGTATTTAATACATACAAATTAGAAGACTTCTTTAATACAACTATTTTAGAAGGTGTTCAAATTAAAAGTGTAACAAATGGAAATGAAATATATATAGATATTAATAAATCAGTTATAGATGGACTTAAAAATAATGAAAATAATAATACAGAAAACAATACTCCAGTAACAATAAATGATGAAGACTTAACTTCATTAAAAAATGAATTAACAGCTCAAAAAGAATCATTAATTCAAAAAGATACAGTTACATTATATATAACAGAAAGTGATACAGAATATACAATATATATAGTTGATACAAAAGAAGATAACAACAACTACACTTCTATTTCAAACGTAATTAAAACATTAACTAACGAAGAAACATTATCAAAGTTTAATACAAATATTAAAGATTTAAATTCTAATCAACAATTTGAAAATATAAAAGTTACTATTAATAAAAATGTTACATCAATTGAAAAACTAACTATTAAAAATAATGTTACAGAAATAGTAATAACTAAATAAGACTTAATGTCTTATTTTTTAATGCAATAAAAAAGTTAGTGAAACTAATTATCAAGTTTTACACTAACTAATTTACTTACACCACTCTCTTGCATTGTAACACCATAAAGTCTATCTAAGAATTCCATTGTTTTCTTTTTATGTGTTATAACTAGTAATTGAGTTTTATTTTTATAATTATGTAAATATTCTCCAAATATAGTAGCATTATTTTCATCAAGTGCACTTTCAACTTCATCAAGAATTACAAATGGTACTTTTTCAAGATTCATAATTGAGAATAATAAACTTATTGCTGTCATAGTTCTCTCACCACCAGAAAGTAAACTAAGTGGTTTTTGATTCTTTCCTGGAGGTATAGCAATAATATCAATACCAGTTTCAAGAATATTATCAGGGTCTGTTAACTCTAAATGAGCACTACCACCTTTAAATAATGTTTTAAATACTTTACCAAATTCTATATTTATATTATTAAATGATTCTTCAAACTTGTCTTTCATAACATCATCCATATCATCAATAATAGTTAATAAATCATTTTCACTTTTTTCTAAATCTTCTTTTTGTTTATTTAAGAAATTAACTCTAGTAGATATTCTTTCATATTCATCTATACTTCCTAAATTAACATCTCCAAGTGATTTAATTTTGCGTCTTAATAATGAGACTTTACTACGAGCAACAGCTTCATCAATCTCAAGAACATATTCTTTACTAGCTCTTTCATAGCCAAGGTTATAGTCTTCACTAAGTCTAGTAAGCAAACTATCTAAAGACATATCAAGTTTAGTAATATCAAGTTCTAAACTATTTATTTCATTAGTTAAACTATTATATTCAGCATTCATTTTCTTTATAGCTGTTTCAAGCTCATTAAGAGTATTATTAAGTTCAAGTTTATCTTTATTATAAATTTCCAAATTCTTTTCAAGAAGTGTTTTTTCTTGCTCATGATTATAATAGTCTTCAATAACTTTATTAAGTTCTTTATCTAAATTATTTTCGCTTAGATTATTAATTTCATTTAAAACCATATTATATTCATTAGTTAAATTATCAAGTTGTATCTTTTTAGAATTAACTGTTTCATTATTACTTACAAGTTCAATATTAAGTTTATAAATATTATCTTTAATTATATTTAGCTCATCTTCATAAGATAATACTTTCTTTTCACTTGTTTTAATATCATTTGCTAAGGCTTCTGTACTAAGTTTAAGTTTTTCAAGTTCATACTTATCACTTATAAATGAATTTGATGTTTTTAAACTACCGCCAGTCATAATTCCACCAACATGTATAAGTTCACCATCAAGTGATATTACTCTATATCTATGATTTATTTTTTTGCTTATTTGTATAGCAGTGGTAATATTACTAGCAACTATAATATTTCCAAGTTGGTTCATAACTATATTATAATATTTTGCATCATACGTAACAAGATCACTTGCAATACCTGCAAAGCCAATTATATTTTCTACTACTCTTAATGTTTCAGGGTCCACACTTTTTGGTTTTATAACATTAAGTGGAAAGAATGTAGCTCTTCCTTTATTATGAGTTTTTAAATATTCAATTGCTTCTTTAGCACAAGCTTCATCATTAACAACTATATTATTTGATGATGCTCCAAGAGCTACTTCTAACATTGATACATATTCATCCTTAGTATCAACTAAATTACCTAATATATTATGAATACCTCTAAGAGTAGGATTATCTATTATACTTCTAACACTATATGGAATTTTATTCATACTTGCTATATTAGTTTCAAGTACATCTATTTTATTCTTAACTTCCATTAAGTTTTTACGTTTTTGATTTAACTCAAAATTATATTTTTCACGTGTAGTATTCATAGTATTATAATCTTTAGTTAAACTATCAAGTTTATCT
>CAVDFY010000132.1:0-3441 GCA_963607925.1 bacterium | reverse complement strand
ATTCTTAAGTTCTCCTTCTCTATCTTTAATTTTAATAATATTATTTTTAACAGCCTCACTTGTTTTATCATATTTATTACGTTCAGTCATTAAAGTCTTTTTATTACTTAAATCAAGCAAAGTTTCATTTATCTTAAAGATTTCACTACTTGTTTTCTTAATCTTTTCATCAAGATTTAGTATATCAAGTTTAACTTTTTCAACTTCTGTATTATCACTAGTAGAATTACTACTTAATTTTGATAATTCTTCTTCAAGTTTTAATTTTCTACTCTTTTTAATTTCGACTTCACTACTATAAGTAGTAATATCTTTAGCAATTAAAGCAATCTCAACGCTTTCAAGTTCACTTAATGCTTCTTTATATTCACGTGCTTTTCTTGCAGCTTCCTCTAGTGGAAGTAAATTTTCAGAATTTTCACTAATTATTAAATTAATTCTTTCAATGTTATCATGAGTTTTAGATAATTTAGAAAGACTTTCTTCTTTTCTTTTTTTATATTTAAGTACACCAGCAGCATCTTCAAATATAACTCTTCTCTCTTCTGGTTTCTCACTTAATATTTGATCTATTTTATTTTGTGGTACGATATTAAATGATTCTTTACTACTTCTAGAATCCATAAATAAATTCGTAATATCTTTAAGTCTACATTTTTCAGAGTTTATATAGTATTCATTTTCTCCTGTTTTGTATACAACTCTTTTAACAGATACTTCAGCATAATCTATATTTAAAGTTCTATCACTATTATCAAATACAATCATAACAGATGCAAAGTTAGAAGCAGGTCTAGAAGATGATCCAGAAAATACTACATCAGCCATATTATTACTACCACGAAGAGTTTTAATACTTTGTTCTCCAAGTACCCATCTAATGGCATCAACTATATTACTTTTTCCTGATCCATTAGGTCCAACTATTCCAGTAAATGATTGATCTAGTTCAATAACTGTTTTATCAGCAAAACTCTTAAATCCATGTAGTCTAATTTCTTTTATGTACATAATATCACCACTTCTATTTTTAATCTCCTAATCATTATATCATAATTTTTTTTTATTAAAAAGAAAAATGGTAACTTTTGTACCATTTTATCTTACTTTGCTCTTTTCATATATGCCTTTTTAGCGGCATCTTGTTCAGCTTCTTTTTTAGAGTTGCCTACTCCTACTCCATATACGAGTCCATCTATTATTACTTCAACTTTAAATTCTTTATGATGTGCAGGGCCACTTTCTTCAATTAAGTTATATGTAACACTCTTTTTAACTGTTTGAACACTTTCTTGAAGTAAACTCTTATAATCCATTAAAAAGTCTTCATGATTTTCAATATATGGAACAATCATATCATGGAATAATTTCTTAACTGTATCAAGTCCTTGTTCTAGATATATAACAGCCATACAAGCTTCAAACACATCAGCTATTATAGTTTTATTAGCTTCACTTATTCCATTACCTAAATATATATAATCTTTTAAATTTATTTCTTTAGAATATTCATATAATGCGTTTTCACATACATATAAACTTCTAAGTCTACTCATCTCTCCTTCAGGATAACTAGTATTATTATATAAGTAATCACTACATACTATCTCTAAAACAGCATCTCCTAAATATTCAAGTCTTTCATAACATTCACAGTTATGTTCATTAGAATAACTTGAATGAGTTAAAGCAACTCTTAATAAATCTTCATTCTTAATTTCAATATTAAATTTTTTAAATATATCTTTCATAACAATCACTCCAAAAATTATAACACAAAATCAAACTATTTTCTATTATCTACCAATTAATAGCTTTATAAAGTTTTTAATGAGAAGATAAAACGCAATTACTGTCCAAAAGCACATATATACTTCACCATAAAATATATAATATATCAATTTACTTGTAGGATACACTAATCTAGCTATTCCTGCGCTAGCAAGAGCAACAGCAATAAATGTTATTATATATTGAAGATTCGGAAAATCAACAAATGCTAAAATTACACAAGCAATATTTACTACAACAAATACCGGAAGTAATGAAAAACTATAATATTTTATTTCATCATTATTACTTTCTATTTTGTTAGAGTTAAACTTTACTTTTTTAGCTCCACATCTATTACAAGATTCAATATCTTCATCAAACTTTTTACCACAATTATAACATTTATAACTCATAACAACCCCTACTCTTGTGTCTAGTATAACATACAATTTAATCTTTTAATATTTATTTTTAGCAAATAATATTATATAATATTTATATGAAGAATTTTTTAATTAAGCTAATTGATATATATCAAATTACACCTCTTCATTGTCACTCTATGTGTAGATTCACACCAACTTGTAGTGAGTATATGAAAGAATGTTTGAAAATATATGGATTAAAAGGAATTAATAAAGGAATAAAAAGAATATTAAGGTGTCATCCCTTTGGAAAATTTGGATATGACCCTGTAACTAAAGGAGAAGATTTATGAAAAAAACAGTTATAGCAGTATTAACCTGCTTATTATTTATGACAGGATGTACATTTGGTGATGATTTTAGTGATAAGTATTTATACACTACTATGTATCCAATTGAATATGCAGCTAATGAATTATATAGTGATTACGCAAAAGTACAAAGTGTTTATCCAAACGGAGCTACTAATAAATATGAAGTAACTCAAAAGAAAAAAGAAATTTATGCAAATAGTGAAATATTTATATATGCAGGAATTGCTAATGAAGCTTATCTAGCAAGAGACATGATAAATATAAACCAAGATTTAAAATTAATAGATGCTACTAAAGGAATGGATATAAATTCAAAACTTGAAAGTACTTGGTTAGACCCATCAAACTATCTAATGCTTTGTAGTAATATTAAGTCAAGTTTAATTGATTATAATGATAACCCATATGTAAAAGAAGCAATTGAAGATAATTACAAAAAGTTAAATGAAAAAGTTTCAGGACTAGATGTATTATTTTACAATATTGGTAAAAATGGTAATTTTAATACACTGTTAGTTACAAATGATGTATTTAATTACTTAACAAAATATAACATTAACGTTATATCATTAGATACTAAAAACGAAACACTTGATAAAGCATATGCAGATGCTAAAAAAATGATAACTTCTAATCAAATAAAATATGTTTACTACTTAGATGGTGATGAATTAACTGATAGACAAAACAAATTTATATCAGATAATTCATTAACTAAAATCGCAATACCTAATCTATTCACATTAACTGATGATGAAAGAAAAGATAATAAAGACTATATAACATTAATGAATGAAATAATTGATAATTATAAAAAAGAATTATATAAAAAGTAATAGAAAAATCTATTACTTCAGATTGTTGACAAAGAGGAATATTCAAAATAGAATATGCTTCTTTTTTTGTGAATTTTAGAATTTTGGCGATAA
>CAVDFY010000131.1:0-7565 GCA_963607925.1 bacterium | reverse complement strand
ATTTCAACCTTTAAAAAATAATAAATATATATATTACTGTAATTATCTAATAATTTAATTTTAGATAAATTAAAAACAAGTATTTTTTTACTTGTTCTCTTTTAGGTATTTACTAACCACATCGATTATTCTTTTATATTCAGTCTCTAATTCATTAAAATGCTCTTTTATGTAATCTTTATCTCCATCTTTGCTTTTAAGTTCATGATCTAGTGATAATTTAGCTAGTTCTGTAAAACCAAAGTATTTAGAATCACTTTTTAATGAGTGTACGTCTACTGAATACTCTTTTATGTTTTCTTTATTTGAAACTATTCTATTCCACTTTTCATCTATTTCTTTGAACCAATCATTAAGCATTTCTTTATACATTTCTATGCTTCCGAAATTTTCTAATCCAACTTTATAATTAATGTTTGCTTCTTCTAAAATCTTTTCATTATCATTAGTTTCTTCTTTTACTTCTTCATTAAGTGGTTTCATATTGGCACCAAATTCATATTTTGGTACATCTTTCCATCTATCTTCGGAAGATTCTTTTTCATTATTAAATATTTTATCTAATTTTTCTTTTAGTCCATCTTTATTAAATGGTTTTGCTAAGTAATCTGCAAATCCTTCTTTAATATATTTTTCTTTTGAGCCTGCTACTGCATCAGCGGTTAATGCAATTACAGGAGTATTGAATCCATCTATTTCTTTTAATTTTTTTAACGCTTCTTCTCCATTCATTACTGGCATCATTATATCCATTAAGATAATATCATAATCATTACTAGAAGCAACCATATTTATACATTCGCTTCCATTGTAACATTCATCTACTTTTTTGATATTTAATGCATCAGTAACTCTTCTTGCAACTTTAACATTTAATTTATTATCATCTACTATTAATACTTTTTTATTTATATAATCTATATTATTAGAAGTATCATTTTCACTTGTATTTTCTTTATATGGTTTTGACATCTTACTTATCTTTTGAGGGATATTAACCATAAATATTGAACCTAGTCCATATTGACTTTGTACATTTATCTTTCCGCCCATCATTTCAACTAGTCTTTTTGTGATTGCTAGTCCTAAACCTGTTCCTTCAGTAGTTGAGTTTCTCTCAACATCAAGTCTTTCAAATTTAGTAAATAGTTTTTCTATATCTTCTTTTTTAATACCTCTTCCACTATCTTGAACAGTTATTATTAAATTACAATTATCTTCTCTATTAATACATTTAACATTAAGATTAATGTGTCCTTTTTCTGTATACTTAATTGCATTTGTTAATAAGTTGTTTATTATTTGTTTCATATGAGATTTATCACCGAGTAATTCATATGGTATGTCTTCAGCAATATTAACATGAAGTTCTACTGGTTTATCTCCAATACGTGTACTAGATACTCTAGCTAAAGTTTCTACTTCTTCTTTGAAGTTATATGGAATTTCTACTATTTCCATTTTTTCACTTTCTATTTTACTTATATCCATAATATTTCCAACTATTTCTAAAAGTGTTTGTGAAGCAGATACTATATCTTTTAAATCTTCTTTCATATCTTTAGGACAATTAGCTCTTTCTTCTAAATTTTCTGAAAGACCTACGATTGCATTCAATGGTGTTCTTATTTCATGAGACATACTACTTAAGAAATCAGACTTTGCTCTATTAGCTCTTTCTGCTTGATCTTTTGCTACATTTAATTGTTCTATTGTTTTTAAATCTGGGTTTTCTATTGTGAAATACATAAGATAACATAAAAGACATAAAATAAGATCATATATGTTAAATTCAGGGTGAAACATAATAAACATTCCTAAAGCAATTATCAATGGTATTATTACATATATAGAATAATATCTTTTATCAAATTTTTTTATTTGACTCATGGATATAATAAATGCAACTATTAAATTAATAAATACAATTGAGAATGTTAATGTTACTGCAGAACCTTTTCCGCTAGTAATTGCCCCTACTTTATATACATCAAAGTCTAATAATAATATTAAAATTCCAACTATTCCTAAAATTATGTAGTTTATATTTTTATACAACTTAAACTTATTTCTATATTTTTCAAAACTAATATACAATATGTATGACATAACATTAAAAGTGATAATAACAATAAACCATGAACCAATTTTATTCATTATTTCAAATACTTGTGTATACCAACTATCTAATGTATTAACTAAATAAATACTTGCAAAATAATGTGAAATAAAGTTGCTTATATTTACTAAAAGGGTAAATATTAATACATTTTTAAAATAATAATTTTCTTCTAGTTCTATTTTTTCTTTAATAAAAAAGATTATTGTTATTAATGAGGTAAAAATCAAACAAACAAGCGGTATCTCATACTCTATCATATACATCACCTATTTTAATTTTACCAAATTTTATAACAAAAATCTTTATTTTTTTAATACTTTTTGGTTTGATTTAGTATCTTGCCAATATTTTCTCATACGTTTAACTACATCTTTGTTATCTATATCTAACTGATTTAATATCCATTCCTGACCGCAAAAACCATTTTGCATTATTGAGTCTAGTGCTAAATTGCTTAATGTTTTTGTTACATCTTCATATTCTTGTTCTTCTTTTGTTTTTTTCGTTAGATATTCTGCATCAAATACGTCTCTATCCCATTTTAATTTTTCAAAAGCATATTTTATTTTTTTCATTCTTAATTCTTCTTCAACATTACCATGTTCTCTTCTATTTAATGGTTTAAAGTGTCTAGAAATTATATGATAAACTGATGTAGCCATTTTATCTCTTATTTCTGATGTTAATGATTTTACATAATGTTTTTCAATTTCTTCTTCAGTACTGAACTCTTCGCTCATATCTACGTCAATACTTTTAACATCAATTGGGTTTCCAACGTCTATATAGGAAACACCATTTTCCATATCTTTAATCATTGTTACTACTACAATTTTTCTATTTGTTTGTAGTGCTAAATTAACTGGTCCATCGAATAAATTATTTATAAGCTTGTTCGGACTATAATTATGTGAACCTTCTGGGAATATTAATATACTATTTGATTTTAATACTCTGCGCATTTTTTCTAGTACATCTTTTCTTTGAGTTTTATCCATTATATCAAATGGTATCATTCCATTTAACCATGATAAATACATTTCTGAATTATATTGTAGTGATTCAATAGAACCTAAAATTAAATAAGCATTTCTATCCAATATATTTAAAACTGTCTCAATATCTTCAGGGCAAGTATGATTACATACAAATATATAAGGTTCATCAGGATTAAGCTTTGGATATCTTTCAACTACAATATTATTTCTACCTTTTTGAATTGGATAATTTTCTAATGGTATATATTCTAATGATAAACTGTCAAAATATTCTTCATCACTTAGTCCACATCCTGATTCTGCATGTATGATATTTGCATTTGTGAATACGTTACACATTTTTTTAAATGGTTTATCTATTTTTCTTCTAATTGTTAATCCTGCATCTGTGGTAAAGTGTTCTACATCTTTATTATGTAAATCACTTATGAAAAGATTTTTCATATTATCCCCCATCTTCCTTAATTGATTGTATTATATCATAAATGATACATAAAGTCAAAATTATAAAATAAAAGATGCTATTTCTAGCACCTTTTATTCACTAATCATCATTACGAATTTAGTTTTACCATCAGTATTTTTATCTTTCATACTGAATGAATTGTATTCATTACCTAAGTCTATAAGTTTTTCAACCTTCTTAGTATAAGTTTTAACTTTACCATTTAAAACACTTGTTATTTTAGAAATACCTTCTTTATTGAATTTATTTAATCCATCGTATAGAGTTGTTGCTCCTTTTAATATTTCTGAATTTTTAGTATTAAATGTATTTGTAAGACTTGTTAGATAGTCAACGCTTTCGCTTAATTCTTTAATTCCTTCATACATTTTATTACTGTTAGTTGCTAAGTAATTTACTGATGGAGCAAGTTTATCAACGTTTGTAATTAAATCTTTAGAACTACTAGCTAAAGCACTTACATTTTTATTTAAAGTGCTTATACTACTATTTAAATTATCAATATTTGTTTTCATAGAAGTTAATGTTTTGAAGTCTATACTCTTTTGTAAATTTGCTATTTCTGCTTCTAATAAAGCTTTTGTATTTTCATCTGTTGTTGTTTCTTTTATATATGTTAATGTTTCAATATGTTTAGTCATTGTTGATAATGTGTTATCTACTGTTGTACTTAATAATTCAGATTGTTTAGCAAGTTCATTTGTTTTTGTTGATAAGGTGTTAATACCATTAGCTAAGTTTACTATTGAACCAGTATATGTACTTAAACCTTTTACTTGTTCATTAAGATTTTGAATGCCTTGATTTAATGCATTGTATTTTTCTACTAAACCTTTAACACTTGTGTCTAAGTTATTCATACCACCATTATATTTAGTAAATCCATCGTTATATGCTTTGATACCATTCTTTAAATCATTGCTTCCATTTACTAACTCTTTAGTACTTGTTCCTAATTTGTTAACACTACTATATAGTTTATTTAAATCACTAAATGATGAAGTATCAACATCTTCAAATAAGTTTGATGTAGCTACTGAATAAATATTAGTAAATTCATATGAAGTAGTAGTATATTCAATAGTAATAGTATCTAATCCTTTTAAATCGTCAATCTTTAAACTTTCATAAAGTCCTGGAGCACTATATCCAAGAACCATATAACTAATACCATTATCTACGATTTTACCATTATCAACTTTTAAATTAGTAATATTGTCTTTATTAAATGTCATAAGTGAAGTAATCATAAATGGAGTATATAATGTTTCTTTTTTACCATTGACATTTACTTTCTTTTTAGAAGTATTTTCATACTTAATTACTATTTTAATTTTTCCACTTTTTCCAACTAATTCTTTAGAAGTATATTCTTTTCCATCTAGATAATATTTAATAGTTGTTTTGATTGGAAGACTTTCTGTAGATGTTCCTTTATAGAATATATCTTCTCCTTTAGAACTCCATGTAAGTGAATTATCTACAAGATTAAATCTTTCATCACCATTAACATTCACTATATCTTTAAGGTTAGTTCTATCGTTATATTTACCTTCTTTTACATTTTGAATATGATTGCTTACTATAGTTTTATCAACACTACCATCACTATTTAATCTTGAATAAACAGTTTCATCTTTAGTAGTAGCAAATACACTTAATGGTAATGTTAATGTTATAAGTAAAGCTGCTAAAACTTTCTTATTCATTTTAATTCCTTCTTTCTTTTTTAAAGTTGTTTTCATTATCAACTTATCAAATAACATTAGTAATGACGGTAATATTAAAATTACTACTAACATACTAATAATTGCTCCTCTTGATATTAATGTACATATTGATCCAATTAAATCTATGTCAGTATAAGCGCCAACTCCGAATGTTGCTGCGAAGAAACACATACCACTTACGAATACTGAACTTACACAAGAATCTAATGTTTCTCTCATAGATTTAAATTTATCTTTACCAGAATTTCTTAATTCTAGATATTTTGTTGTCATAAGAATTGCATAATCAATAGTTGCTCCTAATTGAATAGTACCAATTACTATAGATGCTATAAATGGAAGTGTTGTTCCTGTAAAGTATGAAATAGCAACGTTTACAAATATAGCAAATTCAATTGCTATAATTAATAGAACTGGTAATGATAATGATTTTAATACTACGAACATAATTGCAAATATTACTCCAATAGATACGTAGTTAACATTTTTAAAATCTTCATCGCTTATTTTAATTAAGTCATTTGTAAGTGGTCCTTCACCTGCGATAATTGCATTCTTATCATATTTCTTAACTAGATCATCTATTTCTTCTATTTGAGTAGTTAGTTCAGGAGAAGCTACTTCATAATCAGAACTTATTAACATCAATTCATATTTATCAGTTTTAAATATTCCTTTTATATCTTCATCAAGTAGTTCTACTGGGAATCCATATTTTTCTAGTTCACTTGAACTAAGTACCATACTTATTCCTTCAGTATTTTTTAGTTTATTTACTAATTCTGTCTTTTTATAATTTTCTAAGTTTGAATCTAATAATATTATTTCTGGTGAAACAATATTAAAATCTTTCTTTAATTCTTCGTTTGCTGTTACACTTTCTAATGTTTTAGGAAGTGACTTATCTAAGTTGTAATAAACATTTACTTTTGAATTACCAATTACTGCTGGAATCATTAATATTAAGAATCCTACGAATATTGGTTTATAGTATTTCATTGTGAAATCTTTTATGTGTTTGAAACTTGGTATTAATATTTTATGCCTTGTTTTAACTATCCATCTATCACATAACAATAACATTGCTGGGAATACTGTAACTACGCAAATAAGTCCAAATAGAACACCTTTTGCCATTACAAGTCCAATATCTTTTCCTAATGTTAAGTTCATTGAACATAGTGCTAAGAAACCAGCTATTGTTGTAAATGCACTACCAAGTACTGATACTAAAGTTTCTTTTATTGCTTTAGCCATAGCTTCGTCTGTATCTTCTTCTTTTTCTAAATTACTTTGATATTTATGATATAAGAAAATTGAGAAGTCTGTTGTTACTCCTAATTGAAGTACAGCACTTATTGCTTTTGTTATATATGATATTTCTCCAAATATAATATTTGTTCCCATATTATATATAATAGCCATACCAATATTTAAAAGTAATAATACTGGTACGATGTATGAATCTAATGATAGTGATAATACTATTAAACACAGTATAACGGCAATTACTACATAGATTGCTACTTCTTTATTTGATAGTTCCATGGTATCTTGTACGATAGCACTCATGCCACCTACTTTAGCCATACCATCTAATGTTTCTCTTATTTCTGTTATAGCATTTAAAGTTTTTTCATTTGATGTTGTTTCATTAAATGTTACTAACATAAGAGTTTTATTACCATTTTTTACTTGTTCTAGTAAACTATCTGGTAATATTTCAAAAGGAATAGATACACCAGTAAGATCATTGATTGTTAATACTTTGTTAACACCATCAATTTTTCTTATTGTTTTTTCTGCATCTAGTACTTTCTTTTGATTACTGTTGTCTATAGATATTGTAGCGAAAGCTCCCATATCAAATTCTTCTTTTAATATGTTTTGGCCTTTCATTGTTTCAATATCTTCAGGTAAATATACTAAAATATCATAATTGGTTTTAGTATTAAAATACCCTATTGCTGCTGGTATTAATAATAATACAGATATTATTAGTATAACTACCTTATGTTTACATATAAAGTCTCCAAACTTTTTCATTTATACCTCCATTATGACCAACGGTCAGTTAGTAATATACCTCAAAACTGACCATTAGTCAATACTTTTTAATCATTTTGTTGACTTTTGGTCATTTTTATATTAAAATTTATGTATCGAAGGTGAAAAATATGATTAATATTGAAAATACTTTATCTAAAATAGAAGAAAAAAAGCAATTAAAAAAAGAAAGTCTTATGGCT
>CAVDFY010000130.1:3328-12859 GCA_963607925.1 bacterium | reverse complement strand
GTATTTTCATATCTGTATGAAGATTAGCTATTTTAAATTGCATATCTCCACTTTGTTTAACTCCGAATAAGTCTCCTTCTCCACGCATTTCATAATCTTTTTCTGTTATATAAAATCCGTCGTTACTTTCTTCAAGTACTTGTAATCTTTTATTGTTTTTATCTCCTATAAGTATACACGTTGATTCAAATTCGTTTCTTCCAACTCTTCCTCTTAATTGATGAAGTGTTGCTAGTCCAAAACGTTCAGCATCGTATATTATCATCATAGTTGCATTTTTTACATCAATTCCTACTTCTATTACTGTTGTTGATATTAATACATCTATCTTATCTGCTTTAAAGTCATTCATTATTTTGTCTTTATCAGCTTTTGATAATTTACCATGCATTATCGCAGACTTAATATTTTTATTGAAATATAAATCTATATTTCTTTTTATTTCATTTACTGTTGTTAAATCTATAACTTCAGAGTCTTCAATTAAAGGTGAAACTATATATGCTTGATGATGTTCATCTATTTCTTTTTTTAGTAGTTCATAAACATCTACAAGTTCTTTTTCACTTTTAACTATTGTTTTTATTTCTTTTCTTCCTTTTGGCTTAGTTTTGATATTTGATATATCCATATCTCCATATATTGTTAATGCGAAAGTACGCGGTATAGGCGTTGCTGACATATATAAAGTATCTGGAAGAATACCTTTATTCTTAAGACTAGCTCTTTGATTTACTCCAAATCTATGTTGTTCATCTGTTATAACAAGTCCAAGATTCTTAAATATAACGTTTTCGCTAAGAAGTGCATGTGTTCCGATTAAGAAATCTATTTTACCTTTAGCTAGTTTTTCTACTACTTCATCTTTTTCTTTCTTTTTCATGCTTCCGACTAAAATATCTATTCTCATGTTTGTTCCTGAAAGTACATTTTTAATATTCTCATAATGTTGATATGCTAGTACTTCTGTTGGTGCCATTAAAGCGGTTTGATATTTTGCTAAGTGGTTAATGTATGCAGCTATTATAGAAATAATAGTTTTTCCACTACCAACATCCCCTTGAAGCATTCTATTCATTCTTTTACTTGAAGTCATATCATTATAAATATCTTCAATTGCTTTATCTTGATCTGGTGTTAATTCAAATGGTAAACCTCTTATAAATTCATTTACGTCTTCTGGGTCTATGTTTCTAATATATTCTACTTTATTATCTTTATTTAATTCTTTTAAATAATTTATCTTGAACATAAATTCAAATAACTCTTCGTATTTAAGTTTTAATTGAGCTTTTTTAACATCATCTTTATTTTGTGGTTCATGTATTAATTTTATTGCTTCTTTTTTAGAAATAAAATTATATTTTTCATTTAAATATTCAGGTATGTAATCTGTGTAGTCATCAAATATTGTTAATGCTTCACTTATATATTTTTTTAATGATTTACTTGTAAGACCACTTGTTAAGTGATAGACTGTTTCTATTGAACCCGTTTTTATCTTTTCAAATTTTATGTCAGATGCGATTACTGTATTTTTAAGTGCATCATATTTACCAATTACTGTAATTATTGTTCCTGGGCGAAGTTGTGTTTTTAAAAATGTTCTATTAAATATCATTACTGCTATCATTTTTTTATTAGACATTGCTCTAAAAGTAAGTGCAGTCATATTTGCTCTAAATCTTCTTGATAACGGTACTGAGTCTATAATACATTCTATTATTACATTTTGTTTATCAACACATTCTTTTATATTATCAAGAACTATTAAGTCGTGTCTGTAAGGATAATATTCTACTAAATCACTAATACTATTAACTCCTATATTTTTTAGAGTTTCTATTGTTTTCGGTCCTAAACCTTTAATAGCACTTAAATTATTCAATGTTATCGCCTCCAGATAAATCTTCAATATTATATCACATTTTCATCAATAAAAAAAGAAGAAATTTAGTTTTCTTACATACCCGGAGGTTTATCATCTAAATCTTCTTCTTGTGTTTGACTATCTTCTTTATTACCTTTAATTTTGTCTTTTAATTCTTCAGCATTAATATCTAATCTAATATTACTATCTATATATTTTAAACAATCTGTTAAGTTTTGAAAAAAGTTTCTAAATTGAGTTAAATCTATATCATAACTACTTAATGTTATATATAATTCATTTATAAAATCTTTTAAAGTATAATTTTCTTTATTACTGTCTTCTTCAATACTTCTTGTGTATTCTAATAATTCTTCATTAGTTGCTTTACAATAGAAGGTTGGATCATCCATATTGTGTTCAGCAGAATCTTTTATAACTACTCTGTCTTTAGATATTTCTATACTTGAATGCATTACTCCATTTCTTATTCTAGAATATATATTTTTATTTCTAATTTCAAAAGCAATCATAATTCCATTATATAAGTCTAAATATATTCTCTTCATTTCTTCTAATTTACGAGGAATTTCTGGATATTTTGATATTTTTTGATATTTTCTATTAAAAATCTTAATCTCTTTTTTTAATATTCCAAGAGCGCCTGTTACATCATTTTCTTTTCCATTTTCATCTTTCTTTTTGAAGAATACTTGAAGAGATGGATTTCTTAAATATCTAAATTCTATATTTTGATTTTCACTTAATAGTAAGCATAAATGATTATATACTAAAGCAGTATTAACAACACTTCTTTTTATTTTTTTATCAATAAATGCTGCGATAGTTAATAGAGAATCAACAATTTTATCAAGCAAGCTATCTTCTCCATTTGTTGATGTTTTATTTGATAGAGTTTTTGTTTTTACTTTGACTCTTTTTGTATCTATTGTTTTTGTTTTAGTCGCAAGTTCGTTTAATGTAGTTAATGCTGTTCCATATAAATTATTATATACTGTCATTTCATCTTCACTACAATACTCTTTTACTGTTTCAAATTTACTACTTAATACTTCTAATTCACTATAAATTCTTTTTAAATAATCTTCTCTACTATTTTGTGAATAAATCTTTGAATAGTCATTTAAATATTCATCCATTTGACTACCTAATTTATATGTGTACTTTAATTTATATGTATACTTTTTTTCATTATCAAGATCATCCAAAGTGGTATTGAATGTTTCATTATTACTATTTTCAGAAAATCTATCAAGTGTTTCAGGTTTAATAGAACATTCAAAACTAAATTCATTATTTCCAACTCTATATTTATTTCTAATAACTATTCTATTATTTGCTGTATCAAAATCATATTTTCCATGAGCAAGCGAATCTCTTATTTTGCCTATAATAAATATTTCCTTTTTTAAGTTTGGATTACTATTATGTTCTAATATAACACTATCAAATATTTCATCTGGTACAATAGAACCATTCATAGTAAAAGTATAACTATCTTTAACTTCTTCATAGAAAGAATCTACTATAAAGTTATTTTCATCTGTATCATTGAAATATAGTGTTCTCGTTTTACTATTGGTTTTAATCATTCTTTCTTTACTCATTATAAATTTAGCCATACTAAGCATAAAATAATGTTCTATTCTCAATGGACTATTTTTATTGTTTATAAATGATTCAGTTAACTCTCTTGATATTTTTAACAATTCTTCTCTACTCATTTTATACTCCTATTATAATGTTAACATTTTTATAATTTTAAGTAAATATGTTATAATGATTATGGTGATAAAAATGGAATTAGAAGAATTAAGAGATGCAATGAGTGAACTATCATATGAGGATATTGAATTTTTTGTTCACTTAACTGAAAGAGAAAATGGTCACTCTATTTGTGAGAATGGATTATATATTGATGATAATAAGTTATCTAGCTGTGTAAATCCAGTATTAGATTCATTTTATGATGATCCAGAACATTATGTAGATTTTGAACTTGGTAATCCTCAAACTAGAGCTAAAGAAATAATGGTTCTTATTGGATGTGAAAGAGATGAAGAAAGTAGACTTATAAAAAGAAATAATAATGGTCAAAGTGAGTATGTTATCCCAAGTGAAAATGTTATTGGTTTTGTAGATTTAGATAGTAAATATTTTGATAGTAATCCTAACTCAGAATATAGTATTGGTATGGGACAAAATTTATAAAAAGTTTAAAAAAGTCTTGACAAAATATACTTTTTTATTTAGTATATAGACTTACCAATTCACTATTAGGCGAATTGGTGCTAGTATCACACTAGCCAACCCCTTTTTATTCTTTTTTCCGGACTGTCCATCAGGGGGTGGCAGTCCTATTTTATTGGGAAATTAAAGAGAACTAGTTAATTAGTTCTCTTTTTTTGTGTTCTCTAAATCCTTGAAATAATTGTATCTTGCGATAGAATTATTCATATTTTCTTCATATAATCTTTCATACTCTTCTTTATTCTTTACTTCTAGATTTTTATATCTTAGTTCTTTTCTAAATACTGCATCATAATTAGTAAAATCAGGCTCTTTTGAATCTACTGTTAATGTATTAGTATCTGGATTATATCTCATTAATAAGTTATAGCCAATGTCTACTAAAAGTTTTTGTTCATCTAATGAATTAGTAAGTCCTCCGTAGATTCCTTGTTCAATACATGGACTATACGCGATTATTAGTGATGGTCCATCGTGCTCATATGCTTCTTTCATAACTTTTAGTGTTTGCATCATATTTGCTCCCATTGATATGCTTGCTACATATACATTTGGAATACTCATTGCAATTTTAAATAAATCTTTCTTTGTTTCAAGTTTTCCATTAGATGCGAATTGTGCTACTCCACCTATTCTAGTTGATTTAGATTTTTGGCCACCAGTATTTGAATATACTTCTGTATCAAGTACCATAATATTTATATTTTCATTACTATGAAGTACATGGTCAAGTCCACCATAACCTATATCATAAGCCCATCCATCTCCTCCTAGAATCCATACTTTACGAGATGGTATGTAATCAAGTAATACTCTTAATTCAGTTGGAATTTCAGAATGTTCTAACTTATCTTTGATAGCTAATGTTAAATCGTCATCTTCCATATTGTCTATCCATTCTTTGTAAGTAGCTTTTACTTCAGGATCTACGATATCTTTTGTTTCATACATTATCTTTTTGATTCTTTCTCTCATCTTTTTGTATGACTTATGAATACCAAATCCAAATTCAGCATTATCTTCAAATAATGAATTCATCCATGGAATTTTATATGGTGTTAATGGAAGACTTCCTCCGTAAATTGAAGAACATCCTGTTGCATTAGCAATTACCATATTCTTTCCATATAATTCAGTTAGTACTTTAATATATGCTGCTTCACCACAACCTGCACAAGCTCCGCTAAATTCAAAGTAAGGTTTCTTAAATCCTACCCCTTTAACAGTGAACTTATTAAATGGTGTATCATTTTCTTGATGTTCAAATAAATAATCACTTATTCTATCTAATCTTTTATTGTATTTTCCTGCTTCAAGAGCTTTTTCTTGCTGCTTTCCAGGACATACCTGCATACAAAGTCCACAACCTGTACAGTTTGATTCTGAAACTGATATAAAGAAGTTTTTATTTTTTTCTCCTAAACTTTCTATTGTTTCGCTCTTATCAATGTGAGCCATTAATAATTCATTATCTGTAAGTGAGTATGGTCTTATACATGCATGAGGGCAAACAAATGAACATTGATTACACTCTATACAATTTTCTTTACACCACTTTGGTACTAAAGATGAAGTTTTTCTCTTATCGCTAGCAGCTGTTCCACCTTCGAAAGTACCATCTTTATAATCAATAAAGTCTGAAACAGTAAGCATATTACCACGCAACTTTAATACTTCGTCTGTAAAGTTCTTTTCACTTTGCTTGTCAGGTGTAAGTGTAAATATTCTGTTATCGATTTCTTCTAGATATTTTAATGATTCATTAATAGCATTTATATTAGCTTCAACTACTTTAGTTCCTTTACTACTATATGTTTTTTCAATTAGATGTTCAAAGTCTTTTATTTCTTCTTTATCATAACCTAATATCTTTAACATATACATACACATTACATTATTTATTTTTCCATGTAAGTTATATTTTTCATTTAATTCATCTAAGTTAGCTATATATACTTTTATGTTTTTATCAAGTATTTCTTTTTTATTTTCATTACTAATTAAATTATTTAATTCTTCATCTGTTTTATTACTTGATAAAAGTAATGTTCCATTTTTCTTTATATCTTTTAAACAATTATATCTATTTAAATATATATCTTTTGAAATAACTATAAAGTCTGGAGATGTTAAGAAGTATGGAGCATTTATTTTAGTGTCTCCTACTCTTAAGTGTGATATTGTTACTCCTCCACTCTTTTTAGAATCATATTCAAAATATCCTTGAACATAGTTTGTGTCTATATCTCCTAAAACTTTCATGAAGTTTTTAGAAGCACCAACCATTCCATCAGATCCAAAACCATATACTTTTATTTCTTTATAGTCTGGTGTGTATTCTATTTCTTTTGGCTCAATACTTAAGTGTGTTACATCATCTATAATACCAACAGTGAAATGATTTTTAGGGTTATCACTAAATATATTTTCAAATACACCATTTATATCTTTAAGTGGTACATCTTTTGAAGATAGTCCATATCTTCCACCATAAACATGAATATTTCTTGTTTTAACTGCCTCAACTACATCTAAGTAAAGAGGTTCTCCAAGACTTCCCGCTTCTTTAGTTCTATCAAGTACTGCGATAGTATCTACTGTTTTAGGAAGTACATTTAATAAATATTTAGTACTAAATGGTCTATATAAATGAACTTCTACAAGACCTACTTTATGTCCTTTCCTATTTAATAAATTTACTACTGTTCTAACAGTATCACAAACTGAACCCATAGCTACGATAACATGAGTTGCATCTTTAGCTCCATAATAATTAAATGGTTTATATTCAGTACCAGCAAGTTTATTAATCTTTTCCATATTTCTCGCTACTATATCAGGCATATCATCATAATATTTGTTTCTTACTTCAGTATTTTGAAAATATACATCTCCTGTTTCCGAAGTACCACGAGTTATTTCTTTTCCTATGTTAAGAGCTCTATTTTTAAATTCATAAATCTTATCATAGTTAACTAATTTTAATACTTCACTTTCATCTAAAAGTGATACTTTATTAAGTTCATGGCTTGTTCTAAATCCATCAAAGAAATGAACAAATGGAAGTGAACCTTCTATAGCAGATAAGTGAGTTACTATAGCCATATAATATGCATCTTCAACTGAAGTAGATGCTAACATACAGAATCCTGTACTACGTGTAGCATATACATCTTGATGATCTCCAAATATTGAAAGAGCATGTGTAGCAAGTGAACGCGCAGCTACATGAATAACTCCTGGCAACATTTCTCCTGCCATTTTATACATTGTTGGTATCATTAAAAGTAAACCTTGAGATGCAGTGAATGTTGTTGCTAAGCTTCCCGCTTGAAGTGCTCCATGTGATAATGCAGCAGCTCCTGCTTCACTTTGCATTTCAATTACTGAAACAGTATCATTAAATAAATTCTTTTTACCTTCAGCACTCCATTTATCAGTTAATGTTGCCATTGGACTAGCTGGTGTTATTGGATAAATACCACATACCTCACTAAAAAGATATGAACCCATTGCACAAGCTTCATTTCCATCTATAATATAATTTTTTTTCATATCATCACCATTTTAATTATAATACATAAATAAAAAAAATAATAGATTTTACTTTACTATTATTTTTTATTTATCTTATAAGTTCGTCATGCTGAATAGCATCAATAACATGAGCGCTTTCCACAAATGGACCATCAACAACTTCATATGTATACTCTACATTTCCACCAATTTGAAGATAACATTTTCCATCTAAGTCTCTTTTTATCCCTGAAATTTTTAGATTATCTGGTAGTGTCTTATTTACTCCAGTTAGAAATGATTGGCACGCTAGTAAAACATTATTACTATTCCAATCTAATCCAGTAACCTCTTTATATTTAATCATTAAACTATTAATTAAATTATTAATTTCATCTTGATATTTATTATCTCCATATAAATTAGTCATATCATTTTCAAGTTGATGGTCAATTAGAAATCCATTTATTTGAATACATAAGTCATAATGATCTTTATATTTTTCATCACCAAATCTTTCTTGGAAAATCGAATATAAACTTTCTTTATTATAATATGCACTCTTAAAGAAATCTTCACCATATATTTGTTCTAACATTATATAGAAGCTTCTTTCTTTATTATATGTTGCGTTAGAGCCACAATATACTTCTGTAATTCCTTCATTAATCTTATTGTATGAATATGTAGTATCTAATATTTTTCCTAAGCAGTGTTCTACCTCATGACATAATGTTGATTCATAAGTTCTATCTGAATAAATAGTTATTACTAATCCACTAAAACTACATTCTCCAGCAGCTGATAAACCATCAGGCATTGTATGTGGAGCATTATTTTCTAGATATTTTTTATCTATGGTGAAAAGTGATAACAATTCTAATATATGTTCGAAATTATCTTCAGTATAATATTTACTATCTATCTGCATTGTATTAAACAAACCATTTATTATAATTTGTTTATCTTCTTCTGAAATATTTTTATTGCTGTTAATAGCATTAATCATCTTACTTGTTCTTTGATTTGCTAAGTTAATATCAACATTGTTATTTTCTACTTCATTATTAACAGTTGAATTTATTTCTGCTTCAATTTTATCTATTTCTTCTTGTGATGCTCCATTTTTAATGGCAGTCCATAATCTATCATATTTTTCTTCATTAGCTTTTGATAAATTATAGTCTTCGATAACCTGATCATATACCCACTGAGGTTGTTCACCGCAATTACTAATAATAGATTTTATTATTTGTTCTTCTATTGTTAGATTTAAATCATCTTCATAAACAATAACTGGGGTATCTTCAATATCACCTATATTATCTTCGCTCTCATTTGTAGTATTTTCAATAGTTGACTCACTTTCCACTGGTGCATCATTTTTAGTATTAATAATTTTTGGAATAGCAATAAATGAACCAACTAATAAAGTAACACTTAGAGTAATTGAACCAATTATTATCTTTAATCTTTTCTTTTTCTTTTTTAAACTTTGTTTATAATTATAATCATTCATATAATATTGATTATCTAAACCTGTATTATATAGATCATATTGTGAATTATTATAGCCATTATAATCATTATAGCCATAATAATCTGGTAAATAATTATGCATCTTATATAATTCAAAATACTTTTTATTATCTTCTTTAATTCTTATTCCATCTTTTTTAAAATAATATAAGTCAACAATTCTATCATTAAAAACATCTATTTTTTCGCCTTTAAAATTAATACTATGTGAGTATTCTTTTCTAAGTTCATTAATTTTATCAATGACCTTTTTACATATTATTTCATTATCAATTTTATATTTATTTCTTCCGAATAAAATAACAGATGTATTACCATTAGTATCTACATATAAT
>CAVDFY010000130.1:0-3318 GCA_963607925.1 bacterium | reverse complement strand
CTAAATATGAAAATGTCGCAAGTAATTTTTTCATACTATCACCATTTTAATTATAATATATATTTTAAAAAAATAATAGTTTGTATTTCCTATTATTTTTCTAAGTCAATATATAATTCTACTTTTCCACATTTAGGACAAGTTCTAGATTTTACTTTATACTCTTTATAATCATTAATTACTCTTGTTTTACCAAATAAACCTTTTACTTCTTTCTTTCCTTTTGATAATCTTACATATAAATCGCTTTCTCCATCGACTCCAATTTCAAAAGGATGTTGACCACTAATCTCAGAATTTATCATTTCTACATTACAATCACTACATTTTTTCATCTTATTACTCCTATATATTTATAATACCATATGATACTTTTATAATCTATTGCTTTTGAATTATTCTTTTAAACTTAGATTCACTATTATTAATAAACTCATCAATTAATTTACTTTCTTCTTTTGTTTCTGCATAAGCTGTTATAGCAAGTGTTTTTTGCCAATCTTTTGTGTATCCATCAGTAGTTAGATTTGTTATTTTATGCTCTTTTAACCAATCTCTAAATTCCATCATAACTTCTTTGTCATCATTTAATATTATATTTACATATGTTCTATCTTTAGAGAATTTGTCACTTATTACAAGTGCTAGTAATGTACCTATACCACTTGCAAGAGCTATTACATAAATCATTATTTCACTGCCACTATCACTAACTGCATCAATTAATTTATAAAATATTATTTGACTTATAACTACTGTAAGTGATGCAATAAATGCTTTATTCTTTTGTATAAGAATTGTTTTACCTGTTCCTAAAATATTATCTATTACCTTTATAACAAAAACTACTAATAAATTAATAATAAACGCTTTCATTTAATCATCCCCTTCTTTAAGCGTGAGGTAACATAATAACACATTATTTATTTTATTGCAAATAAAAAGAATAGTTTCCTATTCTTTAACTAATTATTTTTTTGTGAAATATCCAGGTGTACTAGCAGTATCTATTCTTGCATATGTTTTATCAGCATAAAACCCATTATATTCAGTTCCATTTCCACCTACTAAGTTAGTTGCACTCGCGAACATATAATCACTATAAGTAACCAAATTAGTTACAAATTTATCACTTGCATATATAGTTTTAGCTTTTGTATAATAAAACATAAAACTCATATCAAAAACTTTACTTGTATTAAATTTGCTTAAATCTAGTGTTGTTGCTTGACTACTAGAAAACATACTACTCATATTAGTTACGTTAGATGTGTTGAAATTGCTTACATCTAGTGTTGTTGCTTGACTACTAGAAAACATACTACTCATATTAGTTACGTTAGATGTGTTGAAATTGCTTACATCTAGTGTTGTTGCTTGACTACTAGAAAACATACTACTCATATTAGTTACGTTAGATGTGTTGAAATTGCTTACATCTAGTGTTGTTGCTTGACTACTAGAAAACATACTACTCATATTAGTTACGTTAGATGTGTTGAAATTGCTTACATCTAGTGTTGTTGCTTGACTACTAGAAAACATACTACTCATATTAGTTACGTTAGATGTGTTGAAATTGCTTACATCTAGTGTTGTTGCTTTACTATTTTGAAACATATAACTCATATCAGTAACTTTACTTGTATCGAAATTGCTTACGTCTAATGTTGTTGCTTGACTACTAGAAAACATACTAGCCATATTAGTTACATTACTAGTATCAAAATTGCTTACGTCTAGTGTTGTGGCTTGACTATTGTGAAACATACTATTAATATTAGTAACTTTACTTGTATCAAAATTGCTTACGTCTAGTGTTGTGGCTTTACTATAAGAAAACATACTAGCCATATTAGTTACATTACTTGTATTGAAACGGCTTACGTCTAGTGTTGTGGCTTTTGTGTTATAAAACATACTACTCATATTAGTTACGTTAGATGTGTTGAAATTGCTTACATCTAGTGTTGTTGCTTTACTATTTTGAAACATATAACTCATATCAGTAACTTTACTTGTATCGAAATTGCTTACGTCTAATGTTGTTGCTTGACTACTAGAAAACATACTAGCCATATTAGTTACATTACTAGTATCAAAATTGCTTACGTCTAGTGTTGTGGCTTGACTATTGTGAAACATACTATTAATATTAGTAACTTTACTTGTATCAAAATTGCTTACGTCTAGTGTTGTGGCTTTACTATAAGAAAACATACTAGCCATATTAGTTACATTACTTGTATTGAAACGGCTTACGTCTAGTGTTGTGGCTTTTGTGTTATAAAACATACTACTCATATTAGTTACGTTAGATGTGTTGAAATTGCTTACATCTAGTGTTGTTGCTTGACTACTAGAAAACATACTATCCATATTAGTTACGTTAGATGTGTTGAAATTGCTTACGTCTAGTGTTGTTGCTTGACTTCTATAAAACATATAAGACATTGAAATAACTGGTTTATTATTTATATACGTACATAGTTTACTTGTTACTGCATCTGTGCTACTTCTATCAGTAAGTTGTACTCCCCATCCGTCCTCACTAATATTTGTCCAAGATAAGTCTGACGCAGAATCTTCTCCTTTTTGCATATATCTATAAGTATATTGACCATTAACATATTCTGCTCCTTGGGTAAGTTCTCCATCAAATGTACAATATATAGGTTCAGGACTAATAACTTTATATTTGTTAGAAGAACAATCAAAATTGTCTAAATTTCCTTCTTCTAAATCATCTATAGTTAAGTCCTCAACTGCCTTACCATCTTCTAAACTTGCTATCCATTTACCATTAGATACTTTCATAGATTTTATTTTTCCACCATTATTAAGAATTATACAATATTGTAGTTTTTCACCTGTCATATCAAGTTTAGAATTATCTTCAGAACTAATTTTTTTTACTCCATCTCCAGTTATTGAACTTGATATATATTTTTTCTCTGCTTCGCTATATATTTTTTTAGTTTCAGTTATAAGTGTTTCTTTTTGTGCTTTATTATACATATTTATTACATTAGGAAGAGCAATTATTACAAGTATTGCTAAGATTGCTATAACTGCTAGTAGTTCAACTAATGTAAAACCTTTTTTATCCTTCATATTTTCACCTACTCTAATTATAATATGTACCCCCCCTCCCGGTCAAGCAAATGGGTGTTTGTTTTTTACACTCAATTTTGAAAATTATTTATTTAAATAAAAAAGACATATACTTTTATGTATATGTCACAGATTGTTGACAAAGAGGTATATTCAAAATAGAATATGCTTCTTTTTTTGTGAATTTTAGAATTTTGGCGATAA
>CAVDFY010000129.1:0-4432 GCA_963607925.1 bacterium | reverse complement strand
TAATCTTAATTAATAAAAGAAGAAAGGCAAAATAAAAAAACTTTTTTCGAAAAAATTATAAAGGAGTAACTATGAAAAAGAAATTGTTTATTACTTTAGTAGGGATATTACTATTGTCGCCATATTATATAAAGGCAAATGTTGTACCAAAAAAGGTTGATCCATATAAAGTTATTACTATAAAAGATAGTGAGGTTATGTGTGGTGAAGAAGAAGTAACTATAAAGAAAGGTGAAGTACTTGAAGTAACCTATGAAGTTTTTGATAGTGATTCTTTAATATTTAAATATGGAAAAAAAGAATGCGAAATCTTAATGGAAGATGTAAAGTTACAAATAAAAGAATTTGATATTGAAAAAGCAAAAGATAAAATTAAATTTAAGAATGAAACAGGTATATCATATTCATCATTTGAAATGAAATATGGACCTTCAGTTGTGTACGAAACAATACAAGAAATACCAAAATCAAAAAAAATAAACATTTTGGGGAAACTTGATGATTGGTATTATATAGAATATAACAATAAAAAAGGATGGGTAAATGATTTATTAGTCAAATTTGAAGGAGATTATATAAACCCAAGAACACAATCTATCTATTTAGATCAAGATGGAGAAAAAGAAATAGGAATTATACCTGCCGGAGTAAAAATAGAAAGTATGTATTCAACAGAAAGTAGTGATGAGTATAATCTTTCTTATATAACATATAATGGTGTTACTGGTTATGTGTTATATAATCTGTTTAAAAAAATAGACAAAGACATAACGCTTGTTATGGATGGTAGAATGTATGAAGAAGCAAACACGGATTCAAAAGTACTAATTTCAACAATAAAAGAAGGAACCAAAGTACATGTAGATTATGGTGTAATCAAAGATCAAAATGTGCAAGAAAAAATAAATATATGGTATTATACAAATTATAATGGTAAAACTGGATGGATATTATTAGGCACTTATTTTGATGATTATGAAGATGATAATTATAAAGATAAAATAAATATTAATAGTATCATTTTTGAAAATACAGATATTAAAATAAATGAAAAATTAAATGTTAAAGTAGATATTAATAATAATAGTGAGTTAAAGATAGAAAAAATTTTATTAGCATTTAAAAATAAAAATAATGAGAACAAATTAGTTTATTTAAATGATATAACTACAAGTCCATATATAGAAATAAACGATAAACTTTTTGAAAGTGGTGAATATAATTTAGAATTTGTAAGACTAGAAATGAATAATCCTGATGAAACAGAAATATTTTATAAAACAACTGATATAAAAAATAAAGGCAATTATAAACTTAATGTAATAAACGAAGAAAATGTCAAAGAAGAAGATAAGAATAATACAGAAGAAACTAAAGAACAAATAAAAGAAATACATAAAATAAATAATAAACATCTATATATAGGAATAGGCAGTGCTATCTCTATAACGATAACTTCAATAATATTTATAATTTTAATTAATAAGAGAAGAAAAGAGAAAACTAATTAAAATAATAAATATATAAGTATTATTAAAAGTACAATAAGGAGTAAACATGAAAAAGAAATTGTTAATTATTTTAATTGGAATACTATTACTATCACCAGGCTATATAAAAGCAAATTATGATCCTACGATAATGGATATATATGCATTTAATGTTGTTGTTGATAAAAGTTTTAAAACTACATGTATAAATCCAAAAAGTGAAAAAACAAGTGAAATAACAATAAAGAAGAACGAGATTTTAAGTATAATTGGCGAAGGAGATTGTATTGAATATTATGGTGGTTCTGGTAAAGGTATGGCAGGATTTTGCTTTAAGAAAAATAAACAAGTATGTGAGCTTGTCGAAGATGATATAAAAAATGTACACATACAAGATTTAGAATTTAACGTTGAAAAAAATAGAGATGATATGATTTTCATGAATAATATAGAAGCATTTCTAGTTGGTGGATATGATGATAATTATGTTACATTATATAGTGGCCCATCAACATTGTATTCTGAAAAGAAAAAAATAAAAGAAGATTCAAAAATAAAAGTACTAGGGCGATTAAAAGAATATACAGAATGGTATTATATTGAAGTACAAAACGTTAAAGGGTGGATAGAAGAATATTCATTGATGATAAAACAAAATAAAGAATATATTAATGCTATAACTCAAAAAATTTATAAAGATAAAGATAATAAAGAAATAGCCGGAACAATACCAGCGAATGCAATTATAAAAAATCCATATTATGCAAATAGAAGTAGTCTTGGTTATTATATTAGTTATAATGGTATAGCCGGATATATTGATGGAGAATTATATGAAAAACAAGAAGGTTCACTAATTCTTAAATATGATGGAATACTATACTCGGAAAAAGATACAAACTCAAAGAAGTTAATAAACAATAAAATAAAAAAAGGTCAAAAAATAAATTATGATTATATTTATGCCGATATGCCATATTCATATGAATGTGAAGATGGCGAAGAACCCGTTGAAGAAGAGGAATATTGTGATTACAGGTATAGTTGGTACCATACAACAATTGATAATAAAAGTGGATGGCTATTAACAAGTGAAAAACTAGATGAATATATTAATAGTAGTACGATTTCACCAGAAAAAAATATGGATGATATAACTGTTGAAATGTTAAAATTAACTTGGAATAAAGCAAATCTTAATGGTTCAACAACAATCGATATTAAAATAAATAACAAAACAATTTATGATATAAATAATATTTATCTAATTTTTAAAGATACAAATGGAAATTATGCAAAAACAAAATGTGAAAAAACTTCTTCTGGTACATCCGTAAGCTTTAGCCCATATCAGTTTAAAACAGGGGATTATATCTTAGATAAGCTAGAGGTTGAATTAAATAATGATTATCAAACAAAATTAGTTTTTAACACAAGTGCAGTTATAGAAAAAAGTGATTATAAAATGAAAATATTAGCTCCTGTTAATAATGATAATAACAATAATAATGAAAATAAATCTGATACAAGCAATATAGAGCAACCAATAAAAGAAATGCATAAAATAAACAATACTCATTTATACATAGGAATAGGTAGTGCTATCTCTATAACAATAACTTCAATAATACTTATAATCTTAATTAATAAAAGAAGAAAGGCAAAATAAAAAAACTTTTTTCGAAAAAAGTTATAAAGGAGTAACTATGAAAAAGAAATTGTTAATTACTTTAGTAGGAATAATACTATTGGTGCCATGTTATATAAAGGCAAATAATATGGCTCCAGAAACGCTAGGATATAAAGGTGTTGTAACCAATAAAGATGGATTATATTGTGAAGCAGGAAATATACGAGTACCATATGGAGCAATAATAGATATATCAGAAGAATATTATGCAGATGGAAGTCCACTCATAACATATAGATACAACAATGTTGATTGTCTAGGTGCCATTGATTATGATGATTTTAGGCTATACACTAAAGATTTTAACATAATGGATTACTATGGAAAAAAAGATTCTGGAATCTATAAAAAATCACCAGCACTAGATATATTGGTGGTAGGAGATGAAGGAACAAAATTATATAATGGGCCATCATTTGCATATGAGGTCTTAAAAACTGTTCCTAAAAATACAGAATTAATGGCAGAATATTCTATATATGAAAAAGATTTTGCAACATGGGTATATGTTAATTATGATGGTAAATCAGGTTGGATAAATTTGACAACCTTCGATGTTGTTTATGGCCATACAAAAAAAGATGCTATTGTAATGAGCGGTAATGGAAAAGATATAAAAGAAAATACGATAATTGATGAATATTATTGGTGTAATATTGGAACAATGAGTAATTACATAAAATACAAAAATGAAATGCGTTTTGTATATTTGATTGCTCCTTCTTCAAATGAAACAGTAGAATTGAAAGAAGATATAAATTTAATAGACACAATAATAGAAGATAATATAATAGATAAAATTCCAAAAGGGACAAAATTGAAAGCAATGTATACATATTATGATGAAACTAGTACATACTTCTATTATGTGTCATACAATGGAAAAAAAGGATGGATACTAGTTCCTGATTATTATGAAGAAGAAATAGAACATGAAGAATCAATAAGTGATAAATATAGAAAAAATATAGAAATTAAAAAAATAGATTTTTTAACAAAAGAAATAAATCAAGATTCTCATCTTTATCTTAATTTTGAATTTGAAAATAAAAATGAAATAAATGTTGAAAAAATAAATTTTGTTTTTATAGACAGTAACAACAAAACAATAACAAAATATCTAAATGATTATGAATCAAAACCATACATAGATATTGATTCAACATTACCTGTAGGAAAATACGATTTAAAATATATAAATTTTGAAATGAATGATAAAGAAAAAACAATTGTACCATTTAACATGACATAC
>CAVDFY010000128.1:0-21808 GCA_963607925.1 bacterium | reverse complement strand
GTGCTACTAAGAGTAAAACTACTAGTGTTAAAAAGAAAAGTACCAATTCTAAAAAAGCTAGTGCTACTAAAAAGAAAACTACGAGTGCTAAGAAAAAAACAGTTAATAAAGAAATACCTAAAAAACAAGAAGAAGTAAAAGTAGAAGAAAAGAAAGATAATAAGAAAACTAAGATTATTCTTGATATTATTATATATGTGTTTATTGTAGTAGTTATGGTATGTTTAGTTCTTTTATATTTTAAGAGACAGGAAGACAATGAAACTATAAAGGAAATAGAAGAAACGGTTGTACCTAAAGAAATAGAGATAATTGATGAAAAAACTGTTAAAGATTATATAAGTGACTTACAAACTAAATTTAATAATAATGATATTAAAGGTATTTTAAATGTTGATGGGTTAGATGTAAGTATTCCAATTGTTAAAGGAAAAGATAATGATTATTATTTAAAACATGCTGTTACTAAGAAGAAGAGTGTAATAGGTAGTGTATTTATTGATTATAGAAATAATACTAACTCTAGACAGATAAATATATATGGACATAATAGTACTAAGTTTAATCCTCCATTTAAAGTATTAGAAGGATACTTAGATAAAGATTATTATAATGAACATAAATATTTTGAATTTATGGTAAATGATGAAACTAGAAAGTATGAAATATTTAGTGTTATTGTTGCTAATAAGGATTCTAGTGAAGAACATATGCAATTTAGTTATAAGAAGGATTCTGATTGGTTAAAACATTTTCAAAGACTTCAAAAGAAGAGCAAATACAAAATAAATGTTACTGTAAATAAAGATGATAAAATAATGGTACTTCAAACATGTATATTTGGTAGATATCATGATAAATTATTGGTTATAGTTGGAAGAGAAATAGAAAGAAAATAGCAATGAAATTAATCATTGCTATTTTTATATATATAAAAAGCAGTAATTATTACTGCTTTATGTTAGTTAAATCTTTTTCTAATAATTATAGTACTTACTAAAGTTATTAAACTTAATATTGTAGTAATTTCTAATACATTTGAAGTAGTAATACCAGTTTCAACTATGTCTCCACCAGTTCCACTTGTAAATTCATAGATATAAGTTACTACGATAGTACCATCAATATATTTACCTTTAGTTTCACCATCTACTTTAACTAAACTATAGTCTTCAAATTCTTTTTCAATAGTAGCGTATTCTGTATCTACTTTTTCAGAATAAGTAAGTTCTTTACTTAATATGTTTCCTTTATTGTCTATGTATCTTACGATTAGTTTTCCATAGATTCCGTGAGCTGCTTTGATTGTTAATTCTGTTTCATATGCATTAGATTCTACTTCTTCTACATATTTGTTTTCTTTATCATGTGCATTCCATCTTGATTCTTTATTGTCATCGTACCAACCATCGATTTTATCATTACAATCATCTAAAATCCAATCTTTTTTTGTTCCTTTGAATTCTATTGTTGCTCCTGCTTTATTGTAAATATCATCTGCAGCTTGACTTGCATGGTTGTTATAAATATTAACTTTGTCTCCTATAACTAATGTACCTACATTGTAAATACCACCACCGAAGTCTGCTCCAACATTATCTTTATTTACACTACCAGTTCCATTATTAGTAATGTCACCTGATAATATTGTTAAGTTTCCAATTGATTGTTTTGTATAGATTCCAGAACCTGCATTATTTTTAATTTCTACTTTAGCTCCTTCTTCTATAATACTTGTAAAATCTTTATTTCCTTGGAAGAAAATTCCTGCGTTGTTTGATGAACTTGGTGCTTTTGTTCCATTTTTATTTACTATTAAAGTACATGATTTATCTACGTTTAAAACTCTTGTCCAGATACCACTATATCCATTGTTATTAGCATTTAGTGTAGAGTTGTTTGTCATGTCGATTCTCCATGCTGAGATTCCCCAGTAACTATTATTTTCAAATGTTACTTTACTATTATTTTTAATAGTGTAGTATGTTCCATTTGATCCACTTGCACTACTATTAAGTACTTCTACAGTACTATTATCTATAGTTGCATAGAATGTTCCTGTGAATCCTTGACGGTTATTATCAGATATATATGTTGAATTAACTAAATTAACGTTATATCCTCCATCACCACCATCCCATTCAAGGGCATCTTGAGTATAGTTTTTAATAATTAGTTTAGAATTATTTAAATCTAATTTATTATTGCTACAAAAATATATTGCATGTGCATTTAATTTTGAACCATTACTTGAGTTCATTTCGAATGTAGTATTGTTTAATACTAATTTGCCATTTTTTGATGCACATATTGCCATCCAATTCCATTCAGAATATGGAGTAGAAGTAATATCTATCATTTTAACTTTTACATTATTAAATGTTAGAGTTACTCCAAAAATAGCTATTCCTTTTTCATTGAATGTTAATACTTTACCATTACCATTAATAGTAATGTTTTTGTCTACGCTAATTCCTTTACTTGTTGTATCATCAAGTAGTGTTATTGTGTCATTGTTTTGAGCAGCATTTAATGCTTCATCAAATGTTTCATATTTTGTATCTCCGATTTGAGCTACATATGTTTTAACGTCTTCTGGACTAGAAGTTAAAACTATTTCTTCAGTAGGTTCATTATTAATAACTTCAATAGTTTCTTTATTATTAATAGTTTCTTCTACTATAGTAGTTGCTTCAGTATTTTCTAATACTTCTAATTCTTCAGCAGAAACTGTATTGAAAATAAGAGTAGAGGCAACTATAGAAAGTAATACTTTCTTCATTTTAAAAATCCTCCCTTAAATTATATGCGATTTGTTAAGGGAAGAAGTATTAATCCTTTTTCCCAAAACCCCCTTATCGCTTATCGAGTCGATATTATAACATATTTTTTATTTTTTTCAAGATTTTTCGCTTGAAAATACTATTTTTGCACTAAAAAAGCAGTATAAAATTTAATACTGCCCTAATTTTTTAATTAGTTAAATCTTTTTCTTAAAATGATTGCACCAACTAAAGTGATCATACTTAATGCAGTAGTTACTTCTAAAGCATTGTTTGTGTTGATTCCTGTATTAGGAACATCGTCTCCACCAGTTCCACCAACGAATTCATAGATGTATGTAACAACTATATCTTCACTAGTATATAGTCCAGTTTCAGAACCTTCAACTTTAATTAATTCATAATCTTTAAAAGATTTAGCGTTTGTTCTATAGTCATCATTAACCATGCCTGTAGTTATAATGTCTTCTGAAAGAATGTTTCCTTTAACATCGATATATTTAGTAATAACTTTACCTTTTTCAGCAGTGTAAGATAAATGAGCGTGACCTGTAATTCTATAGTTCATGAATGCATTTCCCATAAGTGGACCACTTAAATGCATATTTGATTTCATAGAACTTTCAGTTTTACTATTTAATTTTCCTAAATTCTTTTTAATTTTTTCATCGCCCTTAGATTCATTTCTCATGTATTCTCCAGGTGCATATTCATGTTGATTTTTGTCGTTTATTTCTTCGTCATCCAGTGAGACACCTAATAAGTAGTTATATAAGAAATCGAAATGTAATGCGATTAATGTAGCATTTTCTTCTTTAATTCCATCACCATCTAAAATGTAATAATTTCCATTAAAGATTTGTGCTAACTCATTTACTGTGAAGTCACTTAATTTAGTAACCTTTTTATTATTTTCTGTATATTTGAAAAAATCATTATAGAAATCTAGATAATATTTATCTAATTCATCGATTCCATTATAAGTTTTTGCATTGTATCCTTTTTCTCTTAATAATTTATCAAGATTTTCAGTTGTTGCTAAAACGCATTTTTTATTTTCATCACATGTTAGTGCAACTAGTGCCTTATTTTTAGTTCTATAGTATTGGTGAACATCATTTAACCCTTCACCGTTGAATAGATAATCACCATCTTTGATTTTATCAAAGCCTAAATCTTCTAATTCATCAGCGTTATAAGGATAAATTACAAATGAATTTTCATCATAATTATAATTATATTTAGACTTATTAATAATTGATAGATTTACTTTAACTGTATCTCCTGGCATTAAGTAAGGTGTGTCAGATTCTTTTTGCCCCCAAGCAATTACTTCAAAAATATCTGGGTTGATAATTAATGATTCTTCATTATAATCTTCTGGTATAGTATAAGTTAAGTTAAAATTGATTGTTCTTTTTCCACTATTTCTAGTTATACCAGTATATTCCCAAGATACTGTAACACCATCACTTGTTTTTGTACTGCCTGGTTGAATAGCAGCCCATTTGTAGTCATCATTTTCTTCAGTACTTTCGTTTTTCTCAGTAGTTTGTACTTCTTGTACTTCAGTAGTTGTATTTTCTTTAGCATTTGTAGCCAAAGTTGTTTCAGTTACTTCTTGATTTTCTAACACTTCTAATTCTTCAGCAGAAACTATATTGAAAACCATAAGAAAAGCAACTAATGAAAGTAAAACTTTCTTCATTCCAAAACCTCCCATAAATTATATGCAATAAATATTATTGCTTTGTAAGTTCAATATTATAAAGCATAAAAAAAATTTTGCAAGTAAAATTTCATATATTTTTCACTTTTGTAAATAATAATAGTGGTGAAATTATGTTTTATATAAATTTTTTCTTATTTTTTTCAATATTTGGTTATTTATTTGAGACTATATGTACTTATATTTTTAAATCTGGATTTAGTAGTGGTATATTATATGGACCTTGGACTCCATTATATGGATTTGGCGTTTTAATAGTAATGATATTTTCAAATAAGTTATTTCAAAACTTGCATTTAAATAGAGTAGTTGAGACATTAATAGTATTCATATGTGTAACAATAATTCTTACTTTACTAGAATGGTTAGGTGGTATACTTATAGAAAAAATGTTTCATATTACTTTTTGGGATTACAGTAATTATAAATTTCATATAGGAAAATATATATCACTTGAAATGAGTTTACTTTGGGGAGTAGGTAGTATTATTCTTATATATTTAGTTATTCCATATGTTAGCGAATTTATTAAAAAGATTCCATTCTTTATTACAATGATTTTAAGTTCTTTATTTATTATTGATATTATTGTGACAACTATTAATAAGTTAAAAAAATAATAGTTGTTTTTAATTGAATTTAATAGTTAAAAATGGTATATTTATATTAGTAAAAGTAGGTGGCTAGTATGGGTATGTCTGATAAATTATTTGGTAATTATACTAATCAAAATAAAAATAGAATTAAACGTATTGTTGGGAGAATAGATAGTAGTAGTATAAAAGACAAATATGCATCTTTAAGCGATGAAGAGTTAAAGGCTATGACTGCTAAATTTAAAGAAGAATTAAAAAGGGGCAAAACACTTGATGATGTTCTTGTTGATGCTTTAGCTGTTTGTCGTGAAGTTACTAAAAGACAACTTGGAATGTTTCATTATAATGTTCAGATAGAAGCTGCTGTTGCGATGCATGATAATGCTATTGCTGAAATGAAAACCGGAGAAGGAAAAACTTTAGTACAAATATTGTCTGCATATTTAAATGCGTTAGAAGGCAAAGGCGTACATGTTATTACATCTAATGATTACTTAGCTGGAAGAGATATGGATCAAAATATAAAAGTTTTTGAAGCATTAGGTTTATCTTGTGGAAATGTTCTTCCTAAAGCTAAAATGAGTACTAAAGATAGAAGAGCAGTATATGATTGTGATATAGTTTATGGAACTGCATCTACTATTGCATTTGATTATTTAGCTGATAATAGGGTAATGAATCCTAATGATAGAGTTAATAGAAAAGGATTTAATTATGCCATAATAGATGAAGTTGATAGTATTTTACTTGACGATGGTATTACTCCACTTATAAGTGCTGAAACTTTAAAACCAAGAGAAGGAGAACCTTCAGACAAATATACAAGTATATATAAATGGGCTTGCGATTTTGTAGAAGATAATGGTATTACATGTAAAGGATATGATAAAGAAAGTTATTATGATTCTCATAAGGATGAAATGATAGCTAAAGAAAAAGCTGATGGTGAAAAGACTGCTGATGCTATAGTTTTTCATGATAATGTTAATACTGTTATTAGACCTAAATTAGAAAATAAAATAATTAAGAATTTATGGCCAGGTAAAAAGTGGGAAGATTTAACGCCTGAAGAGCAAGGAGAATATCATTTAAGAAGTGAAGCTGTAAGATGTTATTTACTTGCTAAATTCCATTACAAGAGTGGTACTCATTATAGTGTTAGACCTAATAAAGATGGTGAAAGAGATAAAAATGGTATTCCTAAATATGATGTTGAAATAATAGGTGAAAATACTGGTAGAATACTTCAAGGAAGAAGATTTATGAATGGTATTCATGAATGCTTAGAAGCTAAAGAAGCTAGAATTGCAAGAGAAGAAGGAAGAAAATACAGTGTTGATATCAAAGAACCTACTGTAACAACAGCTATGTGTACATATCCAGATTTCTTTGGATTATATAAAAGCGGAGTATGTGGTATGACTGGAACAAGTAATGAAGAAGATTTTATGGATATATATGGCCTTCCAACTTATAGTGTTCCTAGTAGAAAAACTAATATTAGAAGAGATATGCCAGATGAAGTTTATGCGACTAAAAATGCTAAATATAAAGCTATAGTTGAAGAAGTAATTAAATGTCAAGAAACGCTACAACCTGTATTGATTGGTGTTACGAGTGTTGAAGAAAGTATGCTTGTTTCTAAACTTTTAGCTGAACAAGGAATTAGACATTCTGTTTTAAATGCTGAACAAGATGCTAATGAAAATGGTATCATTAAAAATGCCGGACAACTTGGTAGAGTAACAATAGCAACAAATATGGCTGGACGTGGTACTGATATTAAATTAGGTGAAGGTGTACGTGAAGTTGGTGGATTGTATGTTATTGGTACTACTAGAAATAGAAGTGAGAGAGTTGATAACCAACTAAAAGGTAGAGCTGGTAGACAGGGAGATCCAGGGCAAACAAAATTCTATGCATCACTTGAAGATGAATTTGTTCGCAAACGTGCTGGAGAAAGTCTTATTAAATGTATGTCTAAATATTACAATAAAGCGAAAATATCTGTTAAAAAAGTAATAAATTTAGTTGTTGGATGTCAAAAAAGTCAAGAGGCTGAAGATAAGAAATCTAGAATAATAGGTGAAAAATATAATAGTGTTCTTACTACTCAAAAAAATGGTGTATATGAATACAGAAATAAAATACTTGATTCTGATAGTGTTATGCCACTTTTAGATGATTCAGTTGAAAGATATATAGATGATTTATTTGATAGAAGTAGTGATGAAGATATTCAAGTTAAGATTGGACATTTAGTAGACTTAGAGAAATATAGAGATATAAGAAAAAAGAAAGAAATGAAAAGTGCAATCAGTGAGGACATAAAACATAAATTACATGCAATTAAAGCAACTGCTGAATATGAAAAAGGTATGAAAACAAAAATGTTGAAAATACTTGATGATTATTGGGTATCTCAAATGGGATATTTAGAAGATATGAAAAAAGGTTCAGGATTATCTGTTTATGCTGAAAAAGATCCATATGAAGAATATAAGAGAAGTGCTACTATTCAGTTTGCGGATATGATAAGTTATGTTAGAAATGAAATACTAACTTATGCATTAAATCCAAGTTTAAAATATGGTGAATATCAAGTGCCAGAAATTGATTATAGTGAAAGTGAGATGGTTAAATTATGAAAATAATATTTAATATATTTAGAGGATTGATAATAGCGTATTTAATTGTTCTTACTTTCTTATTTGTTGTTTTATATGTTAAGAAGAATTCTTATCATGATGATTATCTTGAAGTAAATGGATACTCATATTTTAAAATTGATAATGCTACTTTGGAACCTGATATTCGTAAAAATAATATAGTTATTCTTAAAGATAGTGAAGATATTGAAGTAGGGGATTATATAACTTTCTTAGTAGGAGAAGAGAAAGAGGTAGTACTTAGAAAAGTAGTAGAAAGAAACGAATATAGATTAGTTGTTGATATCACAAATAATTATGAAAATAAAGATTATAAGAATGAGATAAACATTGATGATGTTAAAGCAAAAATGATTTATAACAATAATACTTTTAGTTCTATTATGAATATATTATTAAACCCAGTAGTTTTAGTTATATTATTATTTCTTGGTACTATTTTCCCAGAGTTTGTATTTAATAAGTAGGTGAAGAGATGAGTAAAAACATTATAAAGTTATCTTTACTCTTTTCTTTTTTATTAATTATAATTTTACTTTTTAATGGGAGAAATGATACATTTGCTTTATTAGAAGTTACAAGTAAAAATGATGTAGTTCTTAAAAAAGATGTGGATTTAATTAGTAATTCTAAGAATGATAAAGATATTATAAATAATACTAGGGTATTACAAAGTGCTATGGATAAGGTTTCTGCTTTAGGTGGTGGAACTGTTTATTTACCTAGTGGAACTTACTATTTTAAGCAAGGTGGTACAAGTAATAGAAAAGAAAAGTTCGTTATTAAATGTAAAGATAATGTTAAATTAAAAGGTAATGGTGTAAAAGGAAGCAGTGCTACTATTTTAAAACCTTTATATAGTAATACCAATTCTTCAGTAAGTGGTGGACTTGATATGTTTTATTTTAATAATTATAGTGAATCTGGTTTTAAATATAAAGATAGTGATAGATTTAGTATTACTTATACTGATATGGATGGGAAATCTAAGACTTTAACTAACCAAAAAATATATTTAGATAATGCAGATTTTGAGGATTTTGTAATAGATGGTAGTGATGCACATAATAAATATAATTATGATTCAACTGGAAAAGGGTTTATGATTAATTTATTTCGAGATTCTGATTGGAATAATGTTGTTGTTATGAATACTGATGCTACTGGATTTGGAATGGATTGTCCAATTAATTCTACTGTGATAAATTGTGTTGCTATTAATTGTGGTAAAGCAGCTTCTGAATCAGATGGTGGAGCTTCAGGTTTTGGTATTGGCACGGGATACTCAAATAATGAATATATGATTATTAAAAATTCATATTCTTTTAATAATAAGAAATTTGGTTTCTTTTTTGAGCATCAAGGAAGATTTACAAATTCTAATCATTATCCTGCAACTACATCAAAGGGATTTGTTGTTTCAAATTCAGTTGCGGGTGGTAATTATGCAGATTTTGGTGGTTTAAAAGCACATAATGTTACATTTGAAGGATCTTCAGGTGTTACTGGTACTGGTAGTTATACTATTCCGTTAACTGGAAACTCTGTTTCAGTTAAGAAGAGAGGTCCTGGTATTTCATTTGATTATTATTCTGTTAATTCTTCAGTAGTTAATATGAATATTAAAAATAATTTCACCGATAGTTCTAGAAGTGAAGTGTTATGGGCTTTAAATAAAGGCATTACTAATGGAAGTTCTATAACTACTTTTTCACCAAATAGTTATTTAACAAGAATCGAAGCTGTAATATTGTTATATAGATTATCTTTAATGCCTAATGGTATATTTGAAACTTGTTCTTATAATGATGGAACAAATTGTAGTTTATCAAGTCAAGTAGCTAGTTATAAGAAAACTATTAATAATATTGGTTTTACTGATTTAACGAGTAGTAATAAGTATAATTATAATTTAGATGCTGTTTATTGGGCTTATAAATCTGGTGTTGTTAGTAAAGATACTGCTTTTAATCCTACTAATATTTGTACAAGAGCTCAATTTGTAACAATGTTATATAGACTTGCTGGAAGTCCAAGTGTGAGTATTAATAATTCATTTAGTGATGTTCCTTCTAACTCTTGGTATAGTAAGGCAGTTAGTTGGGCTGTTAGTACTGGTATTACAAATGGAACTTCTAGTACAACATTTTCTCCTAATAATTCAGTTACAAGAGAACAAGCTGTAATATTTATGTATAGATTTAATAATAGAAAAAATGCTAGCTATAAAATTACATATAATTTAATGGGTGGTAGTGTTAAAACTAATCCTTCAAGTTATACATCAGGTAATTCATTTAAACTTAATAATCCTACTAAAAATGGATATACGTTTAAGGGTTGGACTGGTAGTAACGGTAATACTCCTAGTACATCTACAAGTGTTTCTTCTTCTAGTACTGGTTCTTTAGTATTTACTGCTAATTTTGAAAAAACTAAATATACGATTACATATAATTTAGATGGAGGTAAGTTCAGCTTGAATCCTAGAACATATTATTATATAGATTCTACTGATTATGAGTTATTAACTCCTTATAAAGATGGTTATACATTTTTAGGTTGGACTGGAAGTAATGGTTCTACGCCATCACAAAATATAAAGATTTCTAGAGGTAAGACAGGTAATTTAACTTATACAGCTAATTATAAAAAAATTAGTAGTAATACTCCTAGTGAACCAACTAATCCATCAAATCCGACAAGTCCAAGCAATCCGACTAATCCAACTCCAACGGAGCCAACAAATCCAACACCTTCTGAACCCGCAAATCCAAGTAATTCTGGTACAGATAGTAAAAAGACATTAAGCAGTATTTCAATCAAAACTAAGCCAAATAAATTAACATATTTTGAAGGTGAAAAGATTAATACAAAAGGAATGGTATTAAATCTTATATATAATGATAGTTCTACTAAAACTGTTAATTGCTGTTTTTTGGTTAGTCCTAATACTGCAACTAATGTTGGAAAACAAAAAATTAAAGTTACTTATGAAAATAAAACAACTTCTTTTGATATAGAAGTTAAAAAAGTTTTAGTAAATAAAATTACAATAAAAAGTCTTCCATACAGAACTACTTATTATGTTGGCGAAAAGTTTTCTTCTAAAGGATTAAGTATCAATTTAATTAAAAATAATAGTTATATTGATACTTTGACTACTGGATTTGATTTATCACTTAAAGATGGAGAAGTTCTTAATAAGGAAGGCAAAATTAATATTACTATAAAGTATCAAAACTTTAGTGTATCTTTTAATATAAATGTTATTTCTAAAAAACAATCCGGTTTAGTACTAAAAACTAGACCTACTAAAACTAATTATTTAGTTGGAGAAGGTATTAGTTATGATGGATTAGAACTTGAATATATTGAGAATGGAAAAATAGTTAATGTTACTTCTAAATATAAGTCTTCTTTAGCAGAAGGAACTATACTAAATAGTGCTGGAAGTAAAACTATAAAAATAACTTATAATAATAAATCAGTTAGTTTTGATATTAATGTACGCGAAGTAAAGGATATCTCTGTTAAGGAAGATACTTTAAAATTAAAATATGATATTGATGAGGCACTTAATTTAGATAATTTAATTCTAAATGTTTCTTATACTGATGACACTTATGAAGAAATTACATCCGGATATTTTAGTTCATTAAAGAGTGGTACAGTACTTAAGAAAAATAATAATAGGATTATATTTAAATATGGTGGTAAAGAAGTAACTGTGAATATTATAGTGGGTGAAGAAGAAAGTGTTAAAGATAGTAAATTTAATTATAATTTAATATTTATACCTGTATTTGTTGTGATAGTTATGATAGTTCTTGTATTCGTAATAAAGCCCAAAAGTTATTACTAGTTAATAACTTTTTTGCTTACATTTTCTGTTTACATAAAAAGTGTAAAAGAATAATTTATAAAATATCAGCTAAAGCCGGTATTTATCTTAAAAATTCATTATGTGTAAACTAAAAATAATTTGTTGTTTTTTTGAAAGTATGTTGATAAAAGTATGCAAAGTGTTACGATTAATTTGTGAGTTGAGTATATAATTGTGTAGTAGAGTGTATTATGTATTTTTAAACTTATATTATTTATTAGAAGAAGGATGAACTGTATGAATAAGAAAGTGTTAGTTACTTTGTCAATTATTTTCATTGTTATTGTACTTGCGTTAGTTTTATTTTTAAGCAGAAAAGTAGTTGTAACATTTGATTCTGATGGAGGTAGTAGTGTTAATGATGTATCTGTTAGAGTAAATACAACAGTATCTAAACCAATTGATCCTACTAAAGAAGGATATAATTTTGTTATGTGGATGCTTGATGGTGAAGAGTATGATTTTTCTAGTAAAGTTACCAAGAACATTACATTAAAGCTGGTTCACTTGAAATAACTGCTGGTGAATTTAAGGCTACTGGAGACAAAAAAGATCCTGCGGCTACTACTGGACAAAATAATAATACTGGCGATGTAATTATTATTGAAGAAAATGCAAGTTATCAAGATCATGTTAAAGTAAATGTAACTTGTGGAACATTTGAAAGCGTGAATGGATATATTATTCAAGAATATAATCCAACAATTGGAACAGAAAACGAATTAACTTCTATAATAACTGGTTTATATACAGTAAAAAATAATATAAATGAAAATACATTCTACTACACATTAGGAAATAAATAAATTTAAAATACTCCAGATCTAGAGTTTTTTTGTCATAAAAAAAGATTTATGTCATATTTATTACTAAATGCTAGAAAGAAGGTAAATATGGATAAATCAGAAATTATAAAGAGTTTGGATAAAAAGGGAAATGGTGAGATATACTTAGGAGTAGTAGGTGCTGTTCGTACTGGTAAAAGTACTTTTATTAAGAAATGTATTGAAAATTTGATTCTTCCATATATCGATGATGAAGTAGAAAAGAAAAGATGTATGGATGAAATACCTCAAACTGCGCAAGGCAAAACTATTATGACAATAGAACCTAAATTTGTTCCTAGTAGTGGAGCTAATATCAATATTGATGGGTTAGTTACTAATATTAAATTAGTTGATTGTGTTGGCTTTTTGACACCTAATTCTCTTGGATATGAAGATGAACTTGGAAATCCTCGTATGGTAAAAACACCTTGGTTCACAGAAGAACTTCCATTTGTTGAAGCAGCTGAGATTGGAACAGAAAAAGTTATTAAAGATCATGCTACTATAGGAATAGTTGTAACTACTGATGGAAGTATATTAGACTTACCTAGAAGTAATTATGTACAGGCTGAAGATAAAGTTATAACAGAACTTAAAAGTATTAATAAACCATTTATAGTTATTATGAATAGTGTTCATCCAATGGCTAATGAAACTATAAGTATGAGTGAAGCTTTAAAAGAAAAATATGGAGTACCAGTAATACCAATTAGTGTTGAAAATATGACTGAAAGAGATATTACTGAAATATTAAAAGAAGCTTTATATGAGTTTCCAGTTGATCATATTGAATTTAATATACCTGATTGGGTAGGTGTATTAAAGAGTGGACATCCTTTAAAACAAAAATTTATAGAAAAAATGAAAGATTCTATTGTTAATGTTGATAAACTAAGAGATGTTGAAAATATAAATTTAAATTTAGAAGATAATAGTGAAATTACAAAAGCATATATTTCTAAGCTTGATACTGAAAATTCTGAAGTAACTATTACTATGGAAGCAAGTGATGAATTATTTAATGAAATACTTAAGAGTGTAGTTGGAACGTCTGTTAATAGTAAAGGAGACTTATTAAAAGTATTTCAAGATGTTAGTGAAGGAAGAAGTGAATATGAAAGTATAAAAGGTGCTTTAAAACAAGTATATCAAACTGGATATGGTATAGTTCTTCCTAGAGTTACTGATATGAAATTAGATAAGCCTGAGATTATAAAACAGGGTAGTAGATTTGGAATTAAGCTTAAAGCTAAAGCATCAAGTGTACACATGATAAAGGTTGACGTGGAAAGCAGTTTCGAACCAATTATAGGAAGTGAAATACAAAGTAAAGAATTAATAGATTATATAATGAAAGATAATGAAGAACCAGAAAAAATATGGAAAAGTGAAATATTTGGAAGAAGTCTTAATGAGATAGTACAAGAAGGCATTCAAGCTAAGCTTTCATTGCTTCCAGCTGCAGCTAAATATAAATTATCTCAAACTATTACAAAGATGGTTAATAAAGGAAGTAATAACTTAATAGCTATAGTATTATGACACTCATAAGAGTGTTTTTAATTTGTATATATTTTATTTAATAAATTTGGTATAATGGTTAATATAAGGAGATAAGAATATGAATGAAAATAATAATTTAAATAATAATCAAGGCAATAATTTAAATACTAATGTAGAGCCTGTTCTACCTCAAGGAGGTGCAACTAATACACCTATAATGACACCAGAAGCTCCAGTGTCAACACCTGTAGTTGAAACAACAAATACACCTCCAGCTGCACCTGAAGTTTCTCAAACTATTACTGAGACACCTATTATGCAAGAAAGTAATAATGAAGTATCACAAACTCCTATTGAAAACGTTATGCCTCAAACATTAATTAATGAAACTAAAAATGAAAATGCAAATCAAACAAAACCTAAAAAGAAACATCATTTTTTAAGATCATTTTTTAGTTTATTAATCACGCTTGCATTCTTTGGATGGATTTGTATTCTTGGTTATGATTTTTATAACATTACGAATAAAAATGAGCCAAAATTTTGTATAGAGAAGGGAACTATAAAAAATGATGATGGAAGTGTTCAATGGTGTTTAGGAGCTGGTTATAAAACATATCATTACGATTATGGTGAATATGAAGCTTATGAATTTGGACCTTTTTGGCAAGAAACTAAAACTTTAGAAGAAATTAAAAATAAATAATTTCTTCTTTTTTAAAGTGTTTTAATCATTTACTTCCTAAAATATAATTAGGAGGTATATATGTATAAATATATTAAAGCTTATGAACTTGGGTATATAGAAGGAATAAAAGATGCTTTAAAGAAGGAGAATAAAACATTTAAAAAAATAAATGAATTAGATATTATGTCAAAACTTTATGATGTTGGATATATCGATGGTTATATAAAATGTATAAATTATCTTAAAAACAATCTTTAAAATATTTAAATTATAGTGTATAATGATAGTATAATCGAGGTGAATAGATGAAAAAAGGTTTTACATTAGTTGAATTATTAGTAGTTATTGTAATTACTGTTACAGTTAGTGCAGGATCTGCGATGCTTTTTGGCAAAAGTAATGCTGATACTAATGAAGAAGATCTAAGAGGTAAATATCGTGAGATGCAAAGAGCTGCGATTATATATACTGATTTAAATGATAGTTGGAGAAATACATTAAATGAGAATGGAGAAGTTAGTGTTAAATTAGGTGAACTTCAAAGTACTAATTTTGTTTCTAAGAATTTTTCTAATACAGTTACGCAAGAGACTTTTCCAAGAAATTATATTATAAAATTATATATTGCTTCTTCTGGTGATAATCAATATTTAGATTCATGTGTTGTTAGATATTCTGGAGGGCAAGAAATTTGTATAGCAAATAGTAGAGGATATAATTGTGGTTGTTGTGATAGCCCAATATCTTCATTTAATAAATCATGTAATAATTAGATAGAGGATGATATAATGAAAATTAAGAAAAAATATTTAATTTTAATGGTTTTAACTTTATTAGTTAGTATAGGTACATTTACATATGCTTATTTTGAAGGAATTATATTAAATGATGGAGTTAATACCACTAATGTAACGACTGGTAGTATTAATATTAATATATCAGATACTAGCGTTGTTGCTACTGACGTTAAACCTTTAGTAACTGATGCAGATACTAGTGAGAATAGTAATCAATTTGTTTATGAGCAAGCATCTTTTGTTAAAAAGTTTACTATTAGTAATGATACTGATTCATTAAATGTTTGTACTGGTTTATATTTAAATATTAATAGTATTGATTCATCCCTTGTAAATCAATATTTTAGATATAAAATTGTTCAAGATGATACTGGGACTTCTATAGAGGGAGACTTTAGTAATGCTAGTACACAAGAAGATAAATTCTTAGGTTCTTTATATTTCTTTAGTAGTGGTGAATCTAAATCATATACTATGTATATATGGATAGAGTATGATGATAGCGTTGATCAAATTAGTATGCTAAATAAAACTATGAATGCTACTTTATATGTTAAAGCAGTTGATTGTAAGTTAAAAGAGAATTGCGATACTAGAACTACTTATAGCCTTAATTATAAATTAAATGGTGGTAGTGGTTGCTATAAGACTGCTATTAATGCAAATAACTCACTTGGTTCTGTTTGTGAGCCATATAGAGATGGTTATAATTTTGCTGGTTGGTATAGTGATGCTTCTTTAACTATTGAGGCTGATACAAGTAGTACTAGAGTAATAGATAATGATATTATTTTTTATGCAAAATGGGAACTTGAATAGAAGCTGATAGTGGTTTAATAGTTACTGTTTCTTATTCTGAATATGCATGTGCTTGGGTGAGAGTGGGAATCTCTATTTCAGAAGTTGGTTCTAGTAAATGTCTTGCTAATAGTAGTGATGGAACTTCTACTGTTGATGTAACGGAATAGAAGCTTTTAAAGCTTCTTTTGTTTTATGCAAAAATTTGTTTGCAAAATGTTGACTTTTTAAAAGAAATTCATTATATTATTACTTGTGTATTAGTATATGAACAAATGTTTATGTTAATAATATAATGAGGTGGAATAATGGATAAGATAGTTATAAAGAATGCTCGTGAAAATAATTTAAAAAATATAAATTTAGAGTTACCTAAAAATAAATTAATAGTTATGACTGGAGTATCTGGAAGTGGTAAGAGTAGTCTTGCTTTTGACACCATATATGCTGAAGGGCAAAGACGTTATGTTGAAAGTCTTAGCGCTTATGCTCGTCAGTTTTTAGGAAATATGAATAAACCTGAAGTTGATTCTATTGAAGGACTTAGTCCAAGCATTAGTATCGATCAAAAATCTACTAATAAGAATCCTAGAAGTACAGTTGGTACTATAACTGAAATTTATGATTATTTAAGACTTTTATTTGCTCGTGTAGGAACTCCTTATTGTCCTAAACATAATATTTCTGTAACTGAACAAAGTATAGAGGAAATGACTAATAAAGTTTTAGAGTATGAAGTTGGTACTAAAATAGAAATAATGGCACCTGTTGTTCATGGTGAAAAGGGTACTCAAAAGGATTTATTAGAAGAACTTCGTAAAGAAGGATTTGTAAGAGCTAGAATAGATGCTGAAACTAAAGATTTAAATGATGATATTGTTTTAGAAAAAAATAATAAACATAATATTGATGTTATAATTGATAGAATTGTTATTAAGGAAGACTCTAGAGGTAGAATATTTGAAGGAATTGAAACTGCTACTAAGATGGCTAATGGTAAAGTTGTAATAAATATACTAGGGGACAAAGAAATAGTAATGAGTGAAAATTACGCATGTCCTTTATGTGATTTTAGTATTCCTGAACTTGAACCTAGATTATTTTCATTTAATAGTCCTTATGGTGCTTGTCCTGTTTGTAAGGGACTTGGAGTTAATTTACATATAGATGAAGATATATTAATTCCTGATAAAAATTTATCTATTATGGATGGAGCTGTTGCATCTTTTCAAAGTGGTGAAACATTAAATATAGCATTTAAAAAGCTCGCTTTGGTAGCCAAACACTATAATATAGATTTATATAAGCCAGTAAAGGATTTAACTCGTGAAGAACTTAATATTATATTATATAGAAGTCCTGATAGACTTGATTTATCACTTACTACTAGAAGTGGAAGTGTTCTTAAAAGTTATGATTATTTTGAAGGAATAATAACTAATTTAGAAAGACGTTATATGGAAACAACTAGTCCATCTATAAGAGATTGGATAGAAAGATATATGACTGAACTTCCTTGTCCTAGTTGTCATCAAACAAGACTTAGAGATGAAGCTTTAAGTGTAAGAATTAATAATAAAAATATATATGAAGTAACTAATATGAGTATTAGAGATTTACTTAATTGGTTTGATAAACTTAAACTTAATAAAGAACAAACTGAAGTATCGTTTTTAATAGTTAAAGAGATTAAAGAAAGACTTACTTTCTTAAAAGATGTTGGTCTTGAATATTTAACTTTATCTCGTGAAGCTGCGACTTTAAGTGGTGGTGAAGCTCAAAGAATTAGACTTGCTACTCAAATAGGTAGTAGACTTTCTGGTATTTTATATGTACTTGATGAACCTAGTATTGGTCTTCACCAAAGGGATAATGCTAAACTAATAAACTCTTTAAAAGAAATGAGAGATTTAGGCAACACTTTAATAGTTGTAGAACATGATACTGATACTATGCTTGCTGCTGATTATTTAGTTGATATTGGTCCTAAGGCAGGTAATGAGGGAGGATATTTAGTAGCATGTGGTACTCCAGAAGAAGTAATGAAAAACGATAAATCATTAACTGGTAGATACTTAAGTGGTAAAGAGACGATAGACGTGCCAAAGAAAAGACGTAAAGGAAATGGTAAGTCTATTAAAATAACTGGATGTAAAGAGAACAACTTAAAAAATATTAGTGTTGAGTTTCCACTTGGAAAATTTATATGTGTAACTGGTGTATCTGGTAGTGGTAAGAGTACTTTGGTAAATGAGATTTTATGTAAAACTCTGGCTAATAAAATTAATCGTTCTAAAGATAAACCTGGTAAGTTTAAAGATATAAAGGGAATAGAAAATGTTGATAAAATAATTAATATTACACAAGATCCTATTGGTAGAACACCTCGTAGTAATCCGGCAACTTATACTGGTGTATTTGATGCAATAAGAGATGTTTTTGCTGAAACTAAAGAATCTAAAATACATGGCTATGATAAGAGTAGATTTAGTTTTAATGTAAAGGGCGGAAGATGCGAAGCATGTTCAGGGGACGGAGTTAAAAAGATTGAGATGCATTTCTTACCTGATGTGTATGTTCCATGTGATGTATGTAATGCTACTAGATATAATAAAGAAACACTAAAAATTAAATTTAAAGGACTTAATATATCTGAAGTGTTAGATACTCGTGTAAGTGATGCGTTAAAAATATTTGAAAATGTTCCTAAAGTATATAAAACATTAAAAATAATGGAAGAGGTAGGGCTTGGTTATGTTGCTCTTGGTCAAAATGCTGTAACATTATCTGGTGGTGAAGCATCTCGTGTAAAACTTGCTAAAGAACTTCAAAAGAAGCCTACTGGAAAGAGTGTGTTTATACTTGATGAGCCATCAACTGGTCTTCATCAAGATGATATTAAAAAGTTACTTGTTATATTAAATAGAATAGTTGATAATGGAGACACTGTTATAGTTATTGAACATAACTTAGACATAATTAAACAAGCTGATTACATTATTGATTTAGGTCCTGAAGGAGGAGATTTTGGTGGTACTATTGTCGCTAAAGGAACTCCTGAAGAAATAGTTAAAGTAAAAGAATCATATACTGGACAGTATTTAAAAGATTATTTAAAATAAAATTAAAGATTTTTGCTTCTTTTTAAATTATTTAAAAATATATATAAAATAATATAAATATGTTATAATTTATATATAGTTAGGAGTAGATATATGGAAAAAGTATTAGAGAAATTAATAGAAGGTGGAACTGATTTATGTATTAAATTAGTTATATCAATAATAATATTATTAATTGGTAATAAGATAATTAAAGCAGTTGAGAAGATGCTTAAAAAGGAGAAGAAGTTTAGTAAACTTGAAGATCCTAGTGTTAAGAGTTTTGTTATTAGTTTTATTACAATTTCACTAAAATTATTATTATTCATTACGGTTTTAAGTATTGTTGGAATACCAATGACATCATTAATTACAATATTAGGTTCTTGTGCTGTTGCTGTTGGTTTAGCACTTCAAGGAGGATTATCTAATTTAGCTGGTGGAATTATGCTTCTTATATTTAAACCTTTTACTATTGGAGATTATATAGAGGCTAACGGAAAAGAAGGAACAGTAAAATCGATTTCATTATTTTATACAACTATCGTTGGTATAGATAATGTCGTTACACAACTACCTAATGGAACACTATCTAATTCTAGTATTACAAATTATAATGCTTGTGAGAAAAGAATGCTAAATATTACTTATGATGTTAGTTATGATTCTAATATTGATAAAGTAAAGAAAGTACTTCAAGAAGTAATAGATGAAGAAGATAAAATACTTAAAGATGATCCAATAAGAATAGCAGTTAAATCTCATAATGAATCTTCAATCGGTATAGTTTTTAGAGCTTGGACTCTTACTAGTGATTATTGGGATGTATACTTTAGAATAATGGAGAATGTAAAGAAAAAGTTTGATAAAAATAATATTGAAATACCATATCCTCAAATGGATGTTCATATGAAAAAATAAGTACATGTATAATGTACTTTTTCATTTGTATAAAATTGATAAATATGATATGATATTTATAGATTAAAAATAGAGGTGGCTTATAATGCAAGAAAGTGTTATTGTTGAACAATTTAATCGTGAGCTTCTTAAAAAGCTAAAGGTTTTGTATGATAAGTATGTATCACTTAAATCAAAGCTTTCAAGCCTTCCTAAAGATTCAGTTGAAGCTAAAAAAGTTAATTCAGAATATAGAGATGTTGTTAGTGAATATAATAGACTTTCTGCTTCACATCAAGTTACTTCTAAATTTACAAAATTAGATCAAATTGAAGAATATCAAAAACAAATTAAAAGAGAAAAAGATAGATTACTTGCTGAATATGAGGAACTTAAAGTTAAATATAATGAGGCTGTTAAAAATAAAGCTAGTGTTGCTGAACTTAATAAAATTGCATTAAGAGCTACTGAAATATTAAAAGTTAATTCTTTTTATAATGAGTTACTTTCAATGATGGAAAAAGCTTTATCATTAAAGTCTCAAGTTATTTCTGCTAGTGATGTTAAGAAAAAAATTAAGGAAGCTCCTAAAAGCGAAGATATTCCTAAAAAGGTGGTTACATCTTCTCCTGAAAAGACAGTTTCACAACCTAAAACTACTAAAAAGAATTATGCAAATGATCCTGATATTTTGGCTTTACATACTATGAACAGAAAAGTACAAGGCTTAAAAGATATGTACTATAAAATGGATAGTAAATCTCCAGAAGCTAAAAAAATAAAAATGGTTATATATAAATTGTGTACTGAAAGAGAAGAGATGGTTACTAAATTACTAGGTTATGATGCTGCTAATGAGATTGTTATGGTTGAAAGTATGGAAGATGCTACTTTTTCTAAAGATGATACTCCATTAGAGAAACCATTCGAACTTAAAAGTGAAACTTTTAGTAGTGAGTTTACTTCTCTTGTAAGTATGTTAGGTGATTTAGAATTTAGTGGACTTGACTCAAAAACATTTAAGCAATATAGAACTTTAGAAGATAAAGCTATGCAAAAAGTAGGAAAAAAGAATTCTCTTACACCTAATCAATCATATAAGAAATGTTATGACAGTTTAATTAAAAGATATCATAATATTTTAAGAACTTTTGTTGGTAAAGATGATAAATTGACTTCTATGGGACAAGATTTACTTGGAACATTACGTTTGTTTAATATAAGAGGTGGATACGCAAACTTTAAAGCAAAACATAAAGATGGTAAAATTGGAAGTGAAGCAATATCAAAGGAAATGTATACTGAAGGAGTTGACAGAATTAAAACTTTATTAAATGCTATTAATACCTTTGGTACTAAAACAATTGAAAGAAAAGGTGGAACAATTACTGTTAACGATACAGAAAAAACTAGAGAACAAAGAGTTGCTGAAATAAATAATAAATACTTTGAAATTTATGATATGATACTTCAAACTCGTAAACAAACCGTTGTAAGTAATTTATAATTAAATATTATAAGAGCATGTAAA
>CAVDFY010000127.1:0-13283 GCA_963607925.1 bacterium | reverse complement strand
ATGGAAATACTATAATTATAGTAGAAAATGGGGTTAATATGAAAAAGATGAGTCAAAAAACAAAATTTAGAGTGACTTTTTACACAATAGGTCTTATAATATCTATTGTACTTTTTACATCTTCATGTGTTTCTTACATTTCACAAATTATAAAAAATAATAGTGAGATGGATAAATTAGAAGCTACTTATAATGAAAAATTATCAGAAGAAGAAACCCTAAAAGATGAAATAAATAAATTACAAGATCCAGAGTATATGGCAAGATATGCTAGGGAAAAGTATTTATATTCTAAAAAGAACGAAATAATAATAAAGATAGAAGATTAAGGAAAGGCCTGATATGGAAGAAGTTTATAATTTTATAAAGAAAGATATAGAACTTAAGTCAGACGATGTAATTGTAATTGGTGTATCTGGTGGACCTGATTCAATGGCACTTTTATACATCATGAATGAATTTAAAAATAAAATAGGATTTAAAATAGTATGTGCTCATGTAAATCATAATAAAAGAGTAGAAAGTGAGCAAGAAAAAATTGACTTAGAAAACTATTGTAAAGAAAACAATATAATATTTGAATATATTAAAATTACTAAATGGGGAGACGATAATTTCCATAATGAAGCAAGAAGTGTTAGATATAACTTTTTTGAAGAATTAGTTGAAAATTATGGAGCAAAATATCTAATGACAGCACATCAGGGAGATGACTTGATGGAAACAATACTTATGCGTATTGTAAGAGGTTCAACATTAAAAGGATATAGTGGTTTTAGTAGAATAGTAGATAAAGGAAACTACAAAATAGTTAGACCTTTAATAACTGTCACTAAAGATGAAATTAACAGATTTGATGAAGAAAATGGAATTAAGTATGCAATAGATGAATCTAATAATGAAGATCATTATACAAGAAATAGATATAGACATACAGTACTACCATTCTTAAAAAATGAAGAGCCTAATGTACATAAAAAATTCTTAAAATTTAGTGAAACACTTTTAGAAAATAGTAATTATATAGATACTGAAGCAAGAAAAGTATTTAATAAAGTATTTCAAAATGGAGCACTAGAAGTAGATAAATTCAAACAATTAGATCATGTAATTCAAACAAAAATAATTTATAATATATTAGAAAGAATTTATGGAGACGATCTTCTAATTATAGGAGATGCTCATGTAGAACTAATATTTGACTTAATTAAATCAAATAAATCAAACAGTGTAGTTCATCTACCAAACAATGTTATAGTTATTAAATCATATAACGAGTTAACATTTAGTTTTGATGAAGATGAATATGACACTTATGAAATAGAAATTGAAAGAATAGTTAATCTACCAAATGGAAAAATAATTGAAAAAGTTGAAGATAGCAATGATACATCAAATTATGCAATTAGACTTAATAGTAGTGAAATAAAACTTCCATTATATGTAAGAAATAGAAGAGACGGAGATAAAATGGAAGTAAAAGGAATGACTGGTAGGAAGAAAATAAGTGATATTTTCATAAATGAAAAAATAAAACCAAGTGATAGAAATATATGGCCAGTAGTACTTGATTCAGAAGATAACATAGTATGGCTACCAGGAATTAAAAAGTCAAAGTTTGACAAAAAAAATACTGAAGAGTATGATATAATACTAAGATATTATTAGAAGAAAGGAACGAAGAAATGAATATAAAAAAGAGTAAAAAAACTATGAATTTTATGCCATATTTACTACTAATGATTGTAGTATTTGGAACATATTTATTCATAAACACAGCAGGTTCAAAAGTAAACAAATTAGATTACAATGAATTCACAACAGAACTAAGTAATGGAAAAGTAACAGAATTAAATGTAACTCCAAAAAGTAGTTCTGGTGTATATATCCTAACAGGAAAATTAGATGGTTATAAAAAAGGAGAAACATTTACAGTTCAAGTACCATATACAGATACAGTAATTTCTACAATATATGAAAATGCCGAAAAGTATAACTTAAAAGTTGAAACAAATACTAACCCAGAAAACAGTGTTTGGCTATCAGTATTATTTAACATCGTACCAATTATTATATTTGGAGTATTCATCTACATGATGTTAATCAAAATGGGTAATAATGGTAAAGGAACATTTGATTTCTCTAAGAGTAGAGCTAAATTATCAGAAGATGGTGGAACTAAAACATTTAAAGATGTAGCCGGACTTAAAGAAGAAAAAGAAGAAGTACAAGAATTAATAGATTTCTTAAAAAATCCTAAAAAATTCACTAAAATGGGAGCTAGAATTCCAAAAGGTGTATTATTAGTAGGTCCTCCAGGAACAGGTAAAACATTACTTGCTAAAGCAGTAGCCGGAGAAGCAAAAGTACCATTCTTCTACATAAGTGGTTCAGACTTTGTAGAATTATTCGTAGGTGTTGGAGCATCTCGTGTAAGAGATATGTTCAAACAAGCTAAACAAACAGCGCCATGTTTAATATTTATAGATGAAATAGATGCAGTAGGACGTGAAAGAGGAACTGGTTTAGGTGGTGGACATGATGAAAGAGAACAAACACTTAACCAATTACTTTCAGAAATGGATGGTTTCAGTGAAAACGAAGGAATCATAATTATAGCTGCAACAAATAGACCAGATGTATTAGACCCAGCATTACTTCGTCCAGGAAGATTCGATAGACAAGTAACAGTTGGAAGACCAGATGTAAGAGAAAGAGAAGAAATATTAAAAGTACATGCTAAAAATAAAATACTTGCTAAAGAAGTTAAATTAAAACATATAGCTGAGAGAACTCCAGGATACTCAGGAGCAGATTTAGAAAACCTACTAAATGAAGCAGCACTTCTAGCAGTAAGAAGAAATAAAGAAGCAATCACTATGGATGAAATAGATGAAGCAAGTGATAGAGTATTAATGGGGCCAGCTAAAACAAGTAGAAAAGTAACAGACTATGAAAAGAAGATAGTTTCATATCATGAAGCTGGACATGCAGTAAGTGGTATCGTACTTCCAAATGGAGAAGAAGTACATAAGATAACAATCATACCTCGTGGTATGGCAGGTGGATATACACAAATGTTACCAAAAGAAGAAAGAACACTTGTATATACTAAAGATGAATTAGAAGAACAAATCATAACATTACTTTCAGGTCGTGTTAGTGAAGAAATGTATTGTCATGAACAATCAACAGGAGCAAGTGATGACTTCAAGAGAGCTACTAAAATAGCAAGAAGTATGGTTACTGAATATGGTATGTCTTCACTAGGACCAGTTCAATTAGAACATAGAAGTGAAAGTGTATTCTTAGGAAGAGATTATAATCAAACTAAAAACTTCTCAGATCAAGTAGCACACGAAATAGATCAAGAAGTTAGAAAGATTATAGATGAATGCTATGAAAAAGCTAAAGAGATACTAAAAACTCATAAAAAATTAGTAGACGTTTTAGCAGAAACATTAATGACAAAAGAAACATTAACTAAAGAAGAAATAGAAGATTTAGTAGAAGCAAATAGCGATATTAAAATCAAAAGAGAAGAGAAATTATCTGATCAAATAAAAGAAGATATCGAAGAAGAACAACAAGAAATGACTGAAGAAAAAGAAGAAACTAAATCTAAAAAGGCAAAAACTTCTAAAAAAGAAACAGAAGAAGAGTAGAAATACTCTTTTTATTTTGATATAATACCAAATCAAGTAAGAAGTCAAATACTTTAAAAAGACTAAAAATAATATATTGAAAGTGATATAATATAACAAGAAAAGAGGAGTATTATGATATTATTTATAGACACACATACTGAATTAATAACTATAGCATTAAAAACAAAAGATAATCTATTCATTAAAACAAAAGAAAGTGAGTACAGTCATTCAATATATACAATGCCAATGATTGAAGAAATATTTAAAGAAAATAATCTAAATGTAAAAGATTTAGATGAAATAGTAGTAGTAAATGGGCCTGGAAGTTTTACGGGTATTAGAATAGGACTTTCAATTGCTAAAACTATCGCATATGCTTTAAATCTAAAAATACATACAATTTCAAGTTTAAAAGCATACTTAATAAGTAGCGATATAAATGAAGATAAAATGGCAATTATAGAAGATAATAAAGGATACTACATTTGTGCATTTGATAAAGATAATAATACTATAGTAGAAGAAACATACTTAGAAGAAAATCCATATACATATAAAGAAGTTGATTATAAACTTGATATAAACAAAATTATAGATTATTGTAATAAATTTGAAAGTGAAAATCCACATCACATAAAAGCTAATTATATAAAGAAAATAGAGGTGGAAAAATAATGATACAAAAAGAAATATTAAGCGATACAGATTCTATATATAATTATATGGATGGAGATAAAGTATTAGGATACTTAGAAATAAGATTAGTAGATGGTGTTATTGATATCATGAATATTTTTGTGAATGAAGAAAATAGAAAACAAGGTATCGGAACATCTCTAATGGAAGAAATGTTTAAGAATGAAGAATATAGTAGAATAATGTTAGAAGTAAATGAACATAATGATGAAGCAATTAGACTATATAATAAATTAGGATTCAAAGAAATAAGTTTAAGAGACAGATACTACGGGGAAGATACAGCAATAATAATGGAAAAGGTGAGATAATGAAAGATGTATATATTTTAGCAGTAGAGTCTTCATGCGATGAAACAAGTGTAAGTATAATTAAAAATGGAACTGAAGACATAGCTACAATAATCAATTCTCAAATAGATGTTCATACTAAATATGGTGGCGTTGTTCCAGAAGTAGCAAGCCGTCTACATTTAGAAAATATTACAATGGTAATAGATGAATGCTTAGAAAAAGCTAATATGAAACTTGAAGATATGGATGCATTTGCTTGTACTTATGCTCCAGGTTTACTTGGAAGTCTTTTAGTAGGAGTAGAAGCAACTAAAGCCTTATCATTCATATATAATAAGCCTTTTATAGCAGTAAATCACATGATGGGACACATCTATGCTAATATGATAGGAAACAAGCTAGAATACCCTTTATTATCCCTTATAGTGTCTGGTGGACATACTGATTTAATATTAATGAAAACAGAAGATTCATTTGAATACTTAGGCCAAACGTTAGATGATGCAATAGGTGAAGCATATGATAAAGTGGCAAGAATCCTTGATCTTCCATATCCAGGAGGACCAAACGTTGAAAAATATGCTTTAGAAGGTAAACCTACATATAAAATGCCAAATATATTAAATGACGATTCATTTAACTTTAGTTTTAGTGGTATAAAAAGCCATTGTAATAACCTAGTACACAATGAACATCAAAGAGGCAATGAAATAAATAAACAAGATTTAGCAAGATCATTTCAAGATTGTGTAACTTCACATCTAGTAGATAAAACAAAAAAAGCTTTATTAAAATATAATTTAAAGACATTACTAATTAGCGGAGGAGTAGCAAGCAACTCACACATTAGAGAGTCTCTAAAAGAAATGTGTGAAAGTATTGGTGTTTCTATGCATATGCCACAAAAAAAATACTGCACAGATAATGCAGCAATGATAGGAGCAGCAGCCTATATATTATATAAAAATAATGTATTCGCTCCATTAAGTACTAACGCACAAAGCAATGTTAAACTTTCAAACATAAAATAAAACTCTATTTCTAGAGTTTTATTTTTTCATCTTCTTATTAATTTCAGAAACATTTTCTTGTATAGAAAGTAATACCAATGAAAATTCATATACTATTCTTAAAGCTAAATTTCCAAATACTAATACTAACAAGAAAATTAAGAAACTAGTACTTATAACTGTAAATGATGCTAAAGTTAACCAAATAGCAAATACTAAGTAAGAAACTTTTAATATTACAGTAATATACATCTTTTTGAATTTTACAAAGTCATATAATTTTGCCATAAATCCTTCATATTTTCCTTCATTTTTATCAGAAAATACTGTGAAGTATAAGCATATACCACCGATTACAGCAACAACTAATGATATTAAAATCCAAACACTATTATCACTAGCACTTACAGATCCTGAAAATCCAATATCATAACTATTTTCAAACATAATATCCTCCTAAAATAATAATATCATAAAATCGATAAAATATAATAAAAAAAGTGATTTTAATCACTTTTTTTAAAAACTAATAATTTACTTAAAAGATAGTTTAGAACTGTTACAACAACTTGAACAACTAATTTCATTATTTTATCATTGAAATGAAGTAATGTAACAAAAATAAACATAATCCCCATATCCATAAGAAGTGTTGCAATTCTAGAACCGTAGAAGCTAGCAGCTTCTTTTAATTTATCAGTGCGTTTACTCTTAAAAACAAATATTCTATTAGCAAAGTAAGCAAATGTGACACAACAAATCCATGAAATGATATTAGCTAATTGTAACTGAACAGCATTATCAGGATTTAAGAATGTAAATACGCAAAAATAATATGTTCCTAAACTAACAACTGTAGTTAAACCACCAACTATTAAATAATTAATTATTTCTTCATACTTTTTATATAACTTCCAAACTTTATTAAATAATTTTTTCATATTATAAGAAATCCTCATCAAATCCTATACGTTCACGAGCTATAAATATTGGTCTTCTCTTAGTTTCATTATACGTTTTACCTAAGTATTCACCAAGAATTCCTAAGAATATTAATTGAATTCCACCTAAGAATAACATAACACACATAAGTGATGCATATCCAGGAGTATCTATACCAGTAGTAAATGTCTTAATAAGTATAACGATTAAATAAATAAATGCTATAAAACTTGTAAGTACACCAGTATAAGTAGCAAATCTAAGTGGTTTAGTACTAAAACTCACTATTCCATCAAAAGCATAATTCAAAAGTTTAAATTTACTCCATTTAGAAACTCCAGCTTTTCTTTCTTTAACTTTATATGAATCATAATATGTTCTAAAACCTACATAACTAAATATACCTTTAGAAAATCTATTTCTTTCACTCATCTCAAGAATAGCTTGAACTACATTTCTTCTAAACATCCTAAAATCAGATGCACCATCAACTATTTCCATATTTGAAAGTTTACCCATTAATTTATAGAACATTCTTTGTAGTCCTCTTTTTTTCTTTTGCTTTTGACACATACATACTGCATCATACTGATCATTTTCTCTTAAAAAGTCATACATTTTAACTAAGTAAGCAGGATCTTGTTGTAAATCACAATCGATAATGCATGCATAATCAGCTTTAGAGTATAAAAATCCTGCATACATTGCAGCTTCTTTTCCAAAATTCTTAGAAAAACTAATTATTTTAACGTTTTCATCATCTTTTTTATATAATTCTTTTAACTTTTGTAATGTTTTATCTTTTGAACCATCATCTATAAATATAAAATTATGTTTAATCCCTTTTAAAGCTTCGTTAACTGCATCATAAAAATTGAAAATATTATCTTCTTCATTATATGCAGGTACAATAATATCTAATTTCATTTAATTCCTAACTCCTAATATCCTAATTTTCCATCAAGACTTTCATCATCATTAACCCAATCTTGAACATTTATTTCTCTATATTTATCTTTACTATCTCTTACTATTACTTTTGTTATACCGCTATTTATAACAACTCTTTTGCACATTGAACAACTAGAAGAATTCTCTACATACTCACCAGTTTTAGAATCTTTCCCAACCATATATAGAGTTGCTCCAATCATATCTTTTCTAGGTGCAGATATAATAGCATTTTGCTCAGCGTGAACACTTCTACATAATTCATATCTTTCACCACGAGGAATATTAAGTTTTTCACGAACACAATAACCTAAATCATCGCAGTTTTTTCTACCTCTAGGTGCACCGTTATAGCCAGTAGATATAATTTCATCATTCTTAACTATTACAGCTCCCCATTTTTTTCTAAGACATGTTGCTCTTTCTAAAGTTGCTTCTGCTATATCTAAATAATAATTATTTTTATCAATTCTTTCCATACTAAAACCTCTATAAACATTCTATCATAAAATTTCACAAAAAAATATATTTTAAATCAAACTTGTAATTTCTTTACTGAATGATATAATTATTATAGTAAAGTAGGGAATAAAAATGAAAAATTATATTAAAAGAATATTAAAAAAAAGTAAAAAAGAAATAATAATAGAAGTATTTGTATGTATTGTATTAAGAGCAATTCTATTATTAAACCCAATTTTATATAGTGAAGCAGTAAATTCAATATCAGCAAGTTCTTATGAAAGAGCAATTAGTATTCTTATTATATATATAATTTCAATAAGTATTTATAAACTATTTGAATATTTTAGACAATATTCTTTCTATAATGTTTATAATAAAATATATAAAGAAAGCACTAGTATTGGGCTTCAATACACAAATGATAATTCAATATTTAGTTTATCAAGATTTAGTGCAGGAGAGTATCTAAATATTATGAGTACTGATATAGATATAGTTTGTAGTTTTATAACGAATGGTATTTATAGAATAATTCAACTTCTTGAATTCTCAGTTATTTATTATTACTTCTTTAATGTTAATATTAATTTATTCTTTATAACTGTAGCATTCTCATTAATTGTTTTAATTTTTATAGTCATATCAGGAAATAAAATTCAAGTATATAATAAAGAAAGAAAAGAGAATTATGATAAAAAAACAAGTGCTGTAAATGATGTGTTTTCAGGTATAAAAGAAATAAAAGGATTTAACCTTAGTAAAAATATTAATAGTAAAGTAAATAATGAAACAAATAAATATGTTCAATCAAATAAAAAATATACAGTTATATATTATGCGATAAATATTGTTGCTGTTTATGTATTTGAAATTCTAAGATTAGCAGTTTTCATCTATGGTGTTTATGAAATTGCCAAAGGAAGAATGGAACTTGGAATATTATTAGTAATATATAGTTATTATCAAAAAATTATTGATAATTTCTCATTAGTTTCAACATTAAATCTAGAATATAAAAACTTCAAAATATCACTTCAAAGATTAAATAAATTATTTGAATATGCGAAAGAAAACAAAGAAAACGATGTAACAATAGAAGAACCTAAAGGAGAAATTGAATTTAATCATGTTCTTTATGGTTATAGACACGATCCTATGCTTAGTGACTTTAGTATAAAGGTAAATCCTAAATCAATTACTGCTATAACAGGCAAAACTGGTAGTGGAAAAACTGGTATATTTGATTTACTTATGAAAATGAATAGACAGATACAAGGAAGTATAATGATAGATGGAATAGATATATCATCTATAGGAGATTCAAATTATTATAATTTAGTATCCGTTGCAAGAAAAAGCCCATTCTTCTTTAACTGTAGTATAAAAGATAATTTAATGATGATTGGCAAGAGCGAAGAAGAAATGGAAGAAGTATGTAAGCAAGTAGGTGTACATGACGCAATAATGAGTCTTGAGAAAGGTTATGATACAGTAATAGACAATAATACAAAATTATTATCATCTTCTCAAAAAAGACTTTTAGCTATCGCAAGAGTACTACTTAAAGATACTAAAATATTCTTATTTGATGAAATAATTGAAACACTAGATAAAGAAAATAGAACAAATATCATGAAAATATTAAAAGAAAAAAAGAAAGATCATACAATAATGATAATTTCAAGAGATAAAAAAATATTAAAAGTAGTAGACAACATAGTATTAATCGATAGTGGAATCTTACAAGCAACTGGTACACATGAAGAATTATCAAAAACAAATGATTTATATAAAGAAATAAGTTAAATACCTTAATTGGTATTTTTTCTTTTGTATGTTAATAAACTTTACTAGAGGAACTATGAGAACAAATATTAAAACAGGACTGAGTAGTAAAGAAGTAATAAATAGAAGAAATAAATATGGAAGTAATAAACTAACTTCAAAAGGAAAAAATTCATTTTTCAAACTAGTAATCGAATCTTTAAGTGATCCAATTATTAAAATATTGTTAATTGCACTTGCAATAAAAGTTATTTTTTTATTTAAAGATTCAGATATTTATGAAACAGTTGGTATATTTATAGCAATCTTTTTAGCAACTATTATTTCAAGTTTATCTGAATATGGAAGTGAAAAAGCATTTGAAAAACTAAATGAAGAAAATTCAATAATAAAAGTTAAAGTGCTTAGAAATTCTAAAAAAGAAACAATTAACATTGATGAATTAGTTGTTGGAGACATTGTATATCTTGAAAGTGGAGATAAAGTACCAGCGGATGCAATTATATTAAAAGGTGAATTATATATTGATGAAAGTATCTTGACAGGAGAAACAAAAGAAAGACATGCAACTACTAATGATGACATTTATATGGGCTCAATAGTAACTGATAAAAGTGCAACTATTGAAATTACAAAAGTAGGAGATAAAACATTTTATGGAAAGATAGCAAATGACATACAGGAAAAACCAATAGAAAGTCCATTAAAATCAAGATTAAGAGTACTTGCAAAACAAATAAGTAGATTAGGCTATACAGCTGCATTATTAATACTTGTATCTTATATGTTTAACGCAGTAGTTGTTTCAAATAACTTTAATGTAGAAAAAATACTTGAGTTTAAAGACTTTTCATCACACCTTTTATATGCATTAACGCTGAGTGTAGCAGTAGTAGTAATGGCTGTTCCTGAAGGACTTCCAATGATGATAACATTAGTCCTTTCGTCAAACATGAAAAGGTTGTTAAAAAGAAACGTATTAGTACGAAAGTTAGTTGGAATAGAAACAGCAGGTTCTCTAAACATTTTATTCACAGATAAAACCGGTACATTAACAGAAGGAAAATTAAGCGTAGAAGCCTATGTAGATGCTGAACTAAACACTTATAAAAATATAAACAATTTATCAACAAAAAATTATGAGTTAATTTATCAGTCATTGGTTTATAACAATGTATCATTTTTAAATAATGGTATACCAGAAGGAGGTAATACAACAGATAGAGCAATATTATCATATGTAGGAAACGATGATAAAACAAAATATAAAATATTAAATGTCGAAGAATTTAATTCTAAGTTAAAATATTCAAGTATAGAAACTAATTATAATAACAACACATTTTTCATAAAAGGAGCATATGAAAAAGTAATTGAAAAATGCACTAAATATCATAAAAAAGATGGATCAGTAAGAGTATTAATTGACAAAAAGAATATAGAAAATTATATAAATACAAAAACAAGTGAAGGAAAACGAGCTTTAGCTTTAGCATATAAAGACAATTCATCAAATGGATATATTTTGCTTGGATTTATATTTTTAAAAGATAATATAAGAAAAGAAGCATACGAAGGAATTAATAAAATAAAGAAAGCAGGTATTCAAGTAGTAATGGTAACAGGAGATGCCAAAAACACAGCTGTTTCTATTGCTAAAGAATTAAAGATAATAGATAGTAATACTAACAAGTTATTAACAAGTGAAGAATTTAATAATTTAACAGATGAAGAAGTTAAAAAGATACTTCCTGATTTAAGAGTTTTAAGTAGAAGTCTTCCGCAAGATAAAAATCGTTTGGTTAAACTTGCTCAAGAATTAAATTTAATAGTCGGAATGACTGGAGATGGAATAAATGATGCACCAGCACTAAAAAAAGCAGATGTAGGATTCTCAATGGGAAGTGGTACTGAAGTAGCGAAAGAAACAAGTGATATAGTAATAATTGATAATAATATACTATCAATATCAATAGCCATTTTATATGGAAGAACTATATTTAAAAGTATAAGAAAATTTATAATATTTCAACTAAGTGTTAATATTTGTGCAGTACTATTAAGTATAATAGGTCCATTCATAGGAATATTATCACCAATAACTATAATACAAATGTTATGGATAAATATGGTTATGGACACATTCGCAGGACTTGCTTTCTCATACGAACCAGCACTTGAAGAATATATGGAAGAACCACCTAAAAAAAGAGACGAAAAAATCATAAATAGTTACATGACTAATCAAATAGTATTTAATGGAATATATTCTTCACTTTTATGTATATGGTTTCTAAAGTCAAAACTCATTCATGAGATCTATAGAGTAGATCCGACAAATAAATATTTATTAACAGCATTCTTTGGCTTATTTATTTTTATAGCAATCTTTAATGCATTCAATTCAAGAACATACAGATTAAACATATTATCAAATATATTAAGGAATAAAATATTTATAATAATTATCACATTTATAGCGATAGTACAAATAATCTTAATATATTATGGTGGTGAAGTATTTAGAACAACGGGGCTAACTATATATGAATTTGAAGTTATGATTTTACTTGCATTTTCAATAGTACCTTTTGATATTCTAAGAAAAATAATATTAAAGAAAAATAAAATAGCTAGAACAATCTAACTATTTTTTCTTTTTGATTAATCTAGCTTCTCTATTGAATTCACCTCTCATAAGAGATAATTCTATACTTCTTTGATTACAATATTGAACTAATTCTTCAAACTCTTCTTGTACGAAATCACATGGTATATCTTTAAAATAAAATTGATGAAATAAATATTGATCATAAAAGTCAGGATATCTTCTTAAAGGATCACTAGCATGTGCATACTCAGTATAACCAAGTCCAGCATGTAGAGAAGGTGTTGCAGAATATTTACTTTCTAGATATATATTAGCTAATATTTTCTTTGTGTAATCATCTACATACATTCCCATATCTTCTATTGTTTTAGTAATATATTCTTCATCTTGAATTCTATAGATAAACGGTATACCTTCTTCTTTAGCTGTCCTAGCAGTAAGAAGATTATATAAACCCATAAATTCACGAACAATAACATCACTCTTTAGTTTTCTAAAACTATCTAATTTCTTACTTTGTTCCTTTTTCTCCCAGTACTGTTCTTTTCTAACATTTCTCTTTTCTAACGCTCGAGCTAACATTAGAAGATCAAGAATACTTCTTTCTAATTCATCACTACCAATATGATTTAAAATTGCTTCACTTTGTAAATAAGTCAAGTTTCGACTGACTACTATATTGTTTTTTTCAATATAATAATCTAAGATTTCACCGGAATCATTTAGCACAACATACAAGGTAATGGCTCTTCTGGTTTTGCCTTCATTTAGTGACAATTCATTTTCTACTTTACTAGGAAACATTCTTGTTCTAGTTCCACTCATATACTTACATTTTTATTTTGAATACTATTTTCAATTAACAGTGTTACTAACATTT
>CAVDFY010000126.1:0-5409 GCA_963607925.1 bacterium | reverse complement strand
ATTCTTACCTGCATAGCAGGTAGTTTAGTGTTTGACCATAAAGGTCAAACATAATAAAAAGTCCCACATTTTTTAGAACAATAAAAAAAGTCCGTATACACGGACATTAATTACAAATGGTGGAGAATGTGGGACTTGAACCCGCGACCCCCTGCGTGCAAGGCAGATGCTCTAGCCAACTGAGCTAATTCCCCATTAGGTAGGCACTTGATAACAATCAAGCGTATTAATATTATCATATAAATTATGAATAAGTCAAGTATTATTTTACTATTTTATTAAAATATTCATAATTTCTAGTGCCAATTTAACATTATCATGCCTTATTATATTATTTTCTATCTTAATTAAAGGCTTATTTATATGTTCAATTTTAATATTTTTAGAATCTACTTCTACTAAATCCTTTTGTTCTTGTGTCTCATATATCTTAACTATCTCAGAATCTATTTCTTCACTATTAGTAATTAAAGTGTCTACTTTTCTCTTACCTAAATACTTATTTAATAGTTTAACATGATCACTTGCCTTAAAATTATCAGTTTCACCTGGTTGAGTCACAACATTACATACATAAATTATTTTAGCATTAGAACTATCTATTGCTTTAACAACATCTTTGCATAACAAATTAGGAATAATACTAGTATATAAACTACCCATACTAAGTATAATCGCATCAGCATCTTTAATCTTATCAAGTACTTCCTTATTTGCTTTAGCTTTCTCTTTGTAGAACACTTTCTTAATCTTTTTAGGACTTAAAGTTATATGATGTTCTCCTTCAACAACTTCTCCATCTTCCATCTCACCCATTAAAGTTACACATTCATCAGTTAATGGAAGAACTTCACCCTTCATATTAAGAATTTCACTGATAAGTTTAATTCCAGAAGATAAATTACCTCCAATATCAGTTAAAGCAGCAAGTATTAAATTACCAACAGTATGACCATCAAAATCACCATTGGAACAAAATCTATAGTTTACAAGCTTCTCAACTATATCTTCAGTTTCTGACAAAGATATAAGAACTCTTCTAATATCTCCAACAGCTGGTATATTAAACTCCTCTCTAATTTTTCCAGTACTTTTTCCATCATCGCAAACACTGACAACAGCAGTTATCTCAAATGGAAACTGTTTAAGTCCTTGAATTAGAACAGATTGTCCTGTTCCACCACCCAAAACCACTAATTTTTTGTTCATATTTTTCCCTCTATTAATTTATTTTATTATATCATTCTTCTTTTTATTATTTTTAGCAAGCTTATAAAATTCATCTATTTTCTTGGCATACTCTTTATATAATCCTTTTTCCCTCAAATCACTTAAGTAATCATGTACTTTGTCTAACTTAATAGTACCTAAGAAAAATTCTTGATATCCATCCCCTTCATATACTATTGTACCATACTTTTTATCAATCAAGAAACCAGGTCTAGATTTATATCCATAATTTACACTATAAGTTCTTTTAGTTAATACTTCTTTCGCATGAGTTTCAGGAAAATAAGAACCAATAGATTTCTTACTTGATAACTCAAAAAACAATTTAACTTCACTACCATCAGATAAATAAATTTTATTCATTTTAGATATAGGTTTATAAGAATCCAAACCCACAAAATACATTTTATCTATAGGTACACATAAATACTCTTTATTCACTTTTTACTCCTTTTTATTTATCAACAAAATATGCATAATATTCTTCAAAACAGATATCTTCAGATTTAATAATATTAGATGCTTCACTACCAACATATCTAAGTCTCCAAGTAGAACTCTCAAAACCAGTTATACTACTTTTACCATCTGGAAATCTAAATATAAATCCAAATCTATATGCATTATCATAAAGCCATTTATATTCAGGGCTTTCTTTAGGCTTATCATATGACTTATATAATGGAACTATATTAAATGAAAGGCCTGTTTGATATTCAGAATGTCCAGCTCTAGCCGCAACTCTATCTGCTTCACTATAGCCATACGCATTTTTATATTTTTCAAATATTTTTTCTTGATCTGCGTATGATCTATACCCATCAGATAATACAAAAGTGTATCCTTCTTCATTAGCCGCTTCAATCAAAGCAATAATATTATCCATAATACTTTCACTAATTTTAACGCCACTATAGGCATACGCAGATGAAACATCAATAATATCATCAGGTTCATAATCTTTACTTAAACCATAAAGTCTATTGACAAGCATTAATTCACCCTTAGATATATCAGTTTCTTTAGTATTATCAAACCAATCAATATTAGCCTCAGTATTAATAATAGTAACTATATTTTTATAACTTTCAAGCTTATTCTCTTTTTTATAATCTAAATATTTAGATAAGTTTTTATATATAAAGTATTTTTCATCCATGAATTTAACTATATTTTTATCATACTTTAATTCTAAAAGTCTATCTATCTCACTATCACTTAATTTACTTTTAATAGTTGTTATTTCATTTTCTTTGTATCCAACTAAACCAAGTTTATACTCATAAGTTTGCTTATATTTGTAATTGCTTATTAATTTATATGAACCAAATATAATTGCACTTAATACAACTATAAATATAAAAAATCTATAATAGTTAAATCTTCTAACAACCATTTTTTACTTTCCTCCATTATGATTATACTAAATTTAAGAGTATTTTTATAGACCTTAGTCATAAATAGACAAAATATTGCAAATAAAAAAGCAATCTTAATGATTGCTTTCATCTACTTTTTAATTTCAAATGTAGTTCCTTCACGAGTATCTTTAAGTACAATACCCATCTCTAATAATTCATTACGTATTTGATCTGCAAGTTCATAATTTTTATTCTTTTTAGCTTCATTTCTTTCTTCTATTTTAGAATTAATAAATTCAGTATCCACTTCACTAGTATTATTAGTTTCAGTAGTAAGTTCTAGTCCTAAAACTTTATCAAAATCTTTAATTAATTCATATTTAGTTAAATCATTAGTTTCTGCTTTTAATACATCATATATTACACTAATCGCATTCGCAGTATTAATATCATCTTCTAAGAATGAAACAAATTTATCTTTATATTCATTAAATACTGAAGTTTCTACTTCTCCATCCTTAGATAGACTTAATACTTTGTTTTTAAGCTTTTTATAAGCATTTTCTGCTCCGTCTAATGAACTATAACTAAATGTTAATTGTTTTCTATAATGACTTTGTAAACATAAGAAACGATAACTAAGTGGATCATAACCATTTTCAATTAATGTATCTACTGTTAGTGTCTTACCTTTACTCTTACTCATCTTTCCACTTTCATCATTTAAATGTTCAACATGGAACCAATACTTACACCAAGGATGACCTAAGAAACTTTCAGATTGAGCTATTTCATTAGTGTGATGAGGGAATATATTATCAACTCCACCACAGTGAATATCTAACTTTTCTCCTAAATATTCAATACTAATACCAGTACATTCAATATGCCATCCTGGATATCCAAGACCAAATGGACTTTCCCATTTTAAATCTTGACTATCGAATTTAGACTTAGTAAACCAAAGAACAAAATCAGCTTTATTTCTCTTATTATTATCAACTTCAACAGTATCTCTTACTCCATCCATTAATTCTTCTTCATTATGATTAGTTAAAACATAATATTGTTTTAATTTACTAGTATCAAAATATACATTTCCACCTGCTTCATAAGCATATCCTGTATCTAATAATTTTTGAATTATTTTAATATATTCATCAATATTTTCTGTAGCCGGACTAACTATCTCAGGTTTAATAATATTAAGTTTTTTAAAATCCTCAAAGAATATATCAGTATAATATTTAGCTATTTCTAATACTGTTTTATGCTCTTTTTGAGCAGCAGTAACCATCTTATCATTACCAGTATCAGAATCACTAGATAAATGACCTACATCTGTAATATTCATACATCGTTTAACATCATACCCTAAATATCTTAATGTACGTTCTAAGATATCTTCCATTATATAAGTTCTTAAGTTACCAATATGTGCAAAATGATAGACAGTAGGACCACATGTATACATATTAACAACTTTACCATTCCAAGGAATAAATTCCTCTTCACTATGACTTAAAGTATTATAAATCTTTAATGACATATGTTATTACACCTCTTTCTTTAAAATAAATTCTATCACATTTTATGCTTTATTAAAAGAAAAAAGATTGAATATTCAATCTTTATCAGAGCATTGAGTTTTGTCAACACTCTGAGAAGTTATTTTTCATAAATAACTTCTATTCCTTTTGACTACTTCTTTTCTTCTTTTACTTCATTATTACTAAATAAATGTGTTCTTACTTTTTCTTCTATTTCTTTATAAAGAACAGGATTATTTTTTAGAACCAATTTAGCATTTTCTTTTCCTTGACCAATTTTTTCACCTTTATAACTATACCAAGCACCACTTTTATCTAAGATACCTAAGTTAGATGCTATATCTATAATTTCACCAGTCTTAGAAATACCTTCACCATACATAATCTCTACTTCAGCAGTTTTAAATGGAGGAGCAACCTTATTTTTTACAACTTTAATAACAGTTTTATTTCCAAGTACATCACTACCTACTTTAATTTGTTCAGCACGTCTAACATCTAATCTAACAGTTGAATAGAACTTTAAAGCTCTTCCTCCTGGCGTAGTTTCAGGATTACCAAACATTACTCCAACTTTTTCTCTTAATTGATTTATAAATATACAAATAGTATTTGTTTTATTAACAATACCACCAAGTTTTCTTAAAGCTTGTGACATAAGTCTAGCTTGAAGACCAACATGTGAGTCACCCATCTCACCTTCAATCTCAGCTTGAGGAACTAATGCAGCAACTGAGTCTATAACTATGATACTCATAGCTTCACTTCTAACTAATGCTTCAACTATCTCAAGAGCTTGTTCTCCAGTATCAGGTTGACTTAATAAAAGTTCATCAGTATCTACCCCTAACTTTTTAGCATAAACTGGATCCAATGCATGCTCTGCATCTATAAAAGCAGCTCTACCTCCAGTCTTTTGAACTTCAGCAATTGCATGTAATGCGATAGTAGTTTTGCCACTTGATTCAGGGCCAAATATTTCAATAATTCTTCCTTTTGGATAACCACCTACGCCTAATGCTTGATCTAATGCTAAAGAACCACTTGATACAACATCTATATTTCTAACACCTTTTTCTCCTAATTTCATTATAGCGCCTTTACCAAATTGTTTTTCGATATCAGCTAATACTTGTTCTAACGTTTTGTCTTTCTCTTTTTTCATAAGTCTTCTCCTTTGATAATTTAATTGTAAACTAATTAAATTCCTTTGTCAATACTTTTTTACAAACACATGTTTGCTAATAATTTAATTATACTAAAATAGG
>CAVDFY010000125.1:0-5681 GCA_963607925.1 bacterium | reverse complement strand
TGGTTTTACTTAAAGCGTTTAGATTTTCTTCAGTATTTCTTATACTACCACTCATCGGAGCAATACATGCAAATGTATTAGATAATTTTGTTTGAACTTGATATGTTCCAGTTCCACCCATAGAATGGCCTGTTAGTGATACTTTATTTAAATCGATTTTATAATTAGTATTCATTTCTTTGATTAAATTTCTTAATTGTTCTGATACATTAACCCAACCACTATAATTACTTGCAAGTTTAGGTATAACAACATATGCTCTTAAGTTTCCATAGTAACCATCATATAAATATTTTGGAAAACCATCAGTAGTTAATAATGCTTGTACATCTAGTTTTTTATTTGTTCCACCATGTAAATACATAATCAATGACATATTATTTGTTGGATTACTTGGTGTATATAAATAATATTGTAAATTCCCTAATTTTTTTAATTCATACTTTGATGTAGTTTCATTATTTGTTTTATCATTGCTTGTTACATCTTCTTTTGAATCATTTTTAGAAGATGTATTATCTTTGCTTGTATTATTTTTATTAGAGTCATCTTTTATTGACTTATCATCTTTTTGATCGTCTTTTACGGTACTTTCATTTAAATTTTCATTATCTTGGTTTTGACTTTCTTCTTCATTTACTAAATTATCATCTATATTATCTTTTTCACTGTTTTCTACGTTCTCTTTGCTTTGAATTTCATTATTACTTTTATTTTTCATTTTAAATATAGAATAACTTCCCAAAAACAAAATGATAATTCCTGTAAGAATGAATATTATTAATAGTGTTTTTCTTTTCAATTACAATTACTCCTTTTTTAATTATATTTTTTTCTATTTTAGTTGTATCTCTTCCATATCTTTCATCCATTTTAATACAAAACGATTTTTACATCACCATACTTCAATCTAATTATTTAAAACAGTTCCAGTACCACCACAAAATTTTGTAGTTGTTTCTATGATTTCATTAGCAACTTTTTCTAGTTCATCGTATGTATTTTCTTTATTACCAATAACTAGATATAGAATATTTTTAGTACTTTCTGTTACTTTTGTTTTATCTACTTGTCTTATATCTAACCAACAAATTACATCATTATCACCATCCACAAATGAGTATTCTCCACTAGCTACTGGTTTTGCTTCTTCACTTCCAAGTGGAATGAAGTTTTCTGTTCCATCAGTTATTTTTAAAGTTACATTTCCTGATACTTTATCTATATCGTGTGCTCCTAAACATAGTTTTGAATCAATAGAAATAATATTATAAATATCTACTGCTTTATTTATATGAACTAAATCTTCTCTTTTAATTAATAGTTTAATTAGATTTTCTGATGCTGGTAGATTCTTTCTTCTTTGTACACCAACTTCTTGATGTAATTCATAAAAGCCTTCAATTACTTTATCATTCTTAATATCATAATCTTTATATTTTTTAATTAATTCTTTTATTCTATTTTCTCTCCATTTGTCAAATTCAGGATTAGGAGTATTATTATCAATTCCTTCAATTTTTAGTCCTAAAATTTTTACTCCTAGTTCTTTTACTTTGCCATCTACTATAAATTTCATGCTTTTATCCTCCTTGTTTTATTTAACTTTGTTTATTATTTTTTCTTGTCTTTATCTTTATTTATAAAATTAATTGTGGCTACTAAATAAAAACATATAAAACTTAAAAAGTACAACATAGCTGTATATTACCACTTTTATTATTTTCATTATCTTTCTTTTTCATATTTACTTCTTAATTACTTATTTTGAATATTTTATCATAAATGCATTTTTGTTCTTTCCCCAACACTGGAAAAAGGTATTTCATCATTATTTAAAATTACATTTATATTAGTTATTTTGTACCAACCATGATTTTCATCATAAAACACAAAACTAATTTCATCTGATTCTGGTGTGTTTTATGAGCAATACAATCATATTTACTTTTTTCTATTCTTTGAGTTAACTCTTTATACATCTTTGATTCTTTACCTTCACGATCTAAATTTATATCAAATTCTCTATATTTTGGTTCGTAATCATCATAATCACTTGGAATATCAAAATATACAACATTTGGTTCTATTTCATTTCCATATAAAATTGTTCCATATTCTAATTCTTGATTGCTACTTAAAGCACATAAACTAATATTCCTCGCAAGTCTTGCATAGCATTCTTCTGATAAGATTATTTTACTATGTGGTAACTCTCTAAAACCAAAATGATTTGTTGCACCCGATAATGTGTTTGACATATTTTTATTCTCCTTTCTTTAGTTTGTGTTTCTTTTATTAAAGTTTTTTCCTATTTTATTTTTGTTACATAATCTTCTTTTCTAGGCTTTGCTTCTGGAAGTGGTCCTTCCGTATAACCTAGAATGCAATGTCCTATTCCAACGTAATTATCTGTTATATTCCATTCTTTTAGTAGTTCTTTTCCTTCTTCAGTTTCAAATTCTTCTTTAGCTCTATGAATCCAACAAGAACCTATGCCTAGACTATGAGCTGCATTCATTAAGTTTCCTAGAACTAAACTTCCATCTTCTATATAAGTCATTCTAGTTTTATCAGCTAGAACTACTATTACAGTAGGCGCTCCATAGAATGGATCTATATCTCTATCCATAATCTTAGCATTTAACTTTGATAGTTTCTCTATTGTTTCTTTATTTTGAATAACTACCATTTTAGGAGATTGCATTCCCATACCACTTGGTGCATATTCTCCTGCTAAAAGTATTTCATTTAATTCTTCATCTTTTATTTGTTCTCTTTTAAACTTTCTACAGCTTCTTCTTTCTATTAGACTTTTAATTGTTTCATTCATTACTTTTTCCTCCTTAAATTTTTAATAAACATATAAATCAATGTAGATATTATTATACCTAATGTGTTTAGAATAATATCATTGATATCAAATGCTCTTCCGAATATTGGTTCTAATACCTCAATTATTAATACAAGTATAATTCCTTTTACAATGGTTGTTTTATTTTCATAGTTATTACTTTCTTTCGAATTCTACTTTTATTATACAACGATTTCTATTATAAAGGATAATATTAATGAAAAAACTATACGTAAATTGTTCTTTTAGGATTTGTGTGAAATACTAGAATAGTTCCAATAAATAATATTAAATCTATAATACTATATATATCAAAGTACCACGCTCCTATACTAAATGATGATAAAGACATTACTGTTAATATTAGAGTACTTATTACAAAAGATAGTTTTCCTTTGCTTTTTGCATACCAGCAAGCAAATGCAAGTAATGGTGAAATTAAAGTTATAGTATATCAAATCATCATGTAGTTAAATAGATTAAATTCACTAAATAAAATAGTATACATATGATAACTAATAGTCATACCTATAAAGAATAATAATACATTTAAGCTAGCTCTTTTAGGAGAACTACTAAATACTGAGATAGTTACTGCTATAAATATCCATACTCCAAATAAAGAAAAAACATTTCTTAAATCTAAAATATCTATTATGTTTTGCCACTCTATAGTGTTATCAATACTTAAATTATCTAGCCTTTTTGAAAATATTCCAAGAGTAATTCCTAATACAAATATTAAGATTGTATTAACTACTTTAGTTTTGTTTTTTACTTTTGGAGTTCTTACTTTCTTTAAACTATTTTTATACTACTCAAACATTTCATTAAATATATCTCCTTTTATATTAGTAATATCTTTCATGCTTATAATTGTATTATCAACAAATTTTATATTTTGATTTACTAAGTCTATTCTTTTAATTATTCCTGTCTTTTTTATATATTTTCCACCTGATTTTTTTGAATCTTTTATAAAGTAAGTTATAGTTACTTCATATTGGTTATTTATGTGTTCATTTAAATAGTTTAGTTTGTTACTTATTATTTCGTTTTGACTATCATCTAAAACTACTTTTTTATCAGTAAGTCTCGCAGTTTCTTTTATTTCGCTATCGTATCCAACTAATGCTGCGAATGGAGCAAACTGAGAAGCACGGGATTCCATACTTGATGCTGGATGTTTAGAAATAGGTCTATCTAAATTAATAATATCATCATAGTTATTCATCCTCTATGTCCTCCTACTTCACCATTTCTTTCTTTAGCTGTCGCTCCTTCTTCAAAGTTCATTGCTTTTAGAATAGAATTTTTTCCATATTTCTTTTTTATATTTAGAAGTGTTTTTTGTATCTTTTTTTCTTCTATTTCATCTTCTAAACTTTTTTCTTTTTGTTTACTTATTTCTTCATAATTACTAAATAAATCTACCTGTTCTATTATTGGTTTGTCTTCCACGTCTTCACTTACTAAATTACACGCAGTTAAGTTAAGCCTTCTAACTAAAAGTATTGGATTTGCTATTCTATCATATAGTTTCATTATTTCATTTGTTATTACTTTAGTAGAGGAAGTTTTATGATCTATATTTGCTGTTCCATGTGAATGTTTTGGTACTCTTCTTCCATATGCATCTGTTGTTACTTCTCCATGATACATTCTTGCAATTTCAGGATTTGTTAAACTTTCAACATCATAACCGATAGTTAGAACAAACTGAGCAGTTTTCAAATGTTTTTCTACTAAATTTAGTGCTAAGTTATCTGTCATTTCTTTAACTATTAATCTAGTTTTTTTATAGTCATATGGGCAATGTAATACTTGACCTTGACTTATACTATTAGATTCTGGTTTATATTTTTTAGCATCCGCGATAGTACATGGTTCATATCCCCAAGCGTGATCTATTAAAAACTCTGCATTTACTCCAAATAATTTAAATAAAAAGTCTTCATTATTTATAGACATTCTTGCAATGTCTCCCATGGTATGCATTCCGTTTTCTTCTAACTTTTTAGAATATCCTTTTCCTACTCTCCAAAAGTCTGTCAAAGGTTTATGACTCCATAGTTCTCTTTTATATTTCATTTCATCGAGTGAAGCAATTCTAACGCCAAACTTATTTGGCTTCATTTTTTTAGCTGTTACATCCATTGCAACTTTGGCTAAATACATATTAGTACCTATTCCTGCTGTTGCAGTAATCCCAGTAGTGCTATAAACATCCTCTATTATCTTCATAACTAATTCTTCAGCTGTCATCTTATAAAAACTTAAATAATTAGTTATGTCACAAAATACTTCATCTATTGAATAAACTAATATATCTTCTGGAGCAATATACTTTAAATAAACGTTATAAATATTAGTACTATACTTCATGTATAGTTTCATTCTAGGGACTGCAGCTATAAAATCAAGTTCAAGATTTGAATTCTTATTTAATTCAGATGCAATATATGACTTGCCAGTAAAATTTCTATAGCGATTATTCTTTCTTCTTTGATAGTTTACCTCTTTTATTTTTTGTCTTACCTCAAATAGTCTGCATCTTCCACCTAACCCATAAGACTTTAGTGAAGGTGATACTGCTAAACAAATAGTTTTATCTGTTCTTGACTCATCTGCTACTACTAGATTAGTATCAAGTGGATCTAAGTTTCTTTCTCTACATTCTACTGATGCATAGAAACTTTTTAAATCGATACACATATATACTTTGTTCATTTTATCACCTCCAGTACAGTTAATTTCATATAATGATTATAACACGTATAATACTGATTAGTAAATGAATTAGATTTAAGAGATTTGATTATTTATT
>CAVDFY010000124.1:0-4917 GCA_963607925.1 bacterium | reverse complement strand
CTATCAAAGATTATAACACCTTTAAAGTTCACACTAAATAAAAAGAGCCAAAATATGGTAAAATTTATTTAGGAAGGACTTTGGAGGTATTATAATCGATTTCTATTCTTTTATTCGATAGCGCAATCTTTACTAGCATCTTTTGTTGGTTTAAATCCATCTTCTATAAGTTCATCCATAGTAACATATCCACCATTTAATGCTTCTTTAATTGTGTATTTTGTTCCATTAACTGTTATTATTACTCTAGAACTCTTTTGACAAATAAAGTAATAATTTTGATAATAATATTCTATGCCTGATGCACAAGATGCATCTTGATCAGTATTAACTAATTGTAATTTCTTTTTTTAGTTGGAGTATCAGGTTCAATTGGCTCTGTAGGTTCAGTTGGATCTACTGGATCTGTTGGCTATACTGGTTCTGTTGGATTACTAGGCTCTGGATCAGTAGTGTTTGTTGGTTTAGGATTATTAATAAAACAACTAGAATATTTAGTAACATAATAATTCATATCAGTTGCATACTCAAATTTATCTCCTTCATATCCGCAAAATAAATATGGCTTACCATCCTCATAAGCATCTCCATTACTATATACAATTACACCATCACATGCTGTATTTTTATATAAAACTTTAGTAATATATTTTACTCCATCTTCTTGCATATCACTAAGACAAATATAATTTTGTTTAACCATTGTTGATGGACATGAAACACCATCAATTGGATCCAAGCAATAATCTGTTAAAAATATATGTGCAGCACTTTTAACTTCGCCTTCTTGAACTAACATTTCTTTTTGAATTCCATTATTATATAGTTTTATAACTGCCGGAACTGCCATTAATGTTAAAATAGATATTATAGCTATAACAGCTAATAATTCAGTTAATGTAAATCCATTTTTATTTTTCATATATTTCACCTCTACTGCTTATCTTACCCATTAATTATATAATTTAAAACATAGACATTCAAGGCTATGCTCTATTATTTACACTTCTAATTAATTCCATTTTATCATCTATCATTTTATCCATCTTCTCACTTACATCATCTCTAGCTTCAGGATTAACATATCTAATACCCCTAGAAATATAAAATGTAGATTCATATCTTTTATTAAAATTAGATTCTATTTCACTATCTTTAATACCAATACTTTCTATTAATGAAAGAAAATTTTCATCAAATATATAATCTCCTCTAATAGAATCGGAAACAATTAAATCACCTAAATAATTTAAATTTGCTTTATCTTTTCTTAACTCTTTTAAATTCTTAGTAGCAAGTGCATCTAAAGTTAATAAAACATCTCTTTGCATTCTTAAATTAGAACTAAATGCTGAAGAAAATCTAAGTCTAACAAGATCTCTTTTTGCTTTGTACATAGTTTTTAAAGCACTTCTATTTTTACCTTTAGCTCTTTCTAGCATTATACTTGAAACACCAAAATCCATTTATTTTTCCTCCAAACCTAATGATTTCTTTAATTTCATAATATCTCTATTTGAACTTTCTATATCATCTTTTTCTTCTTTATTAGATATATATGTAATACCTGAACTAGAACATTCTACCATAGTATGTTCATAATTATAATATTCAATCATAGAAATTCTTTTATCATTTAATAATTTTAAAAGTAAATTAATTCTTGAATTACATTGTAAAACTCCAGCATTTAATAGTCTTATTATTGTTTTTTTAACCTCTTTAAGAGTCTTTTTATCTTTCTTTAATTCTTCAATATCTCTACTTAATATTTCTATTAATCTTTTATACTCTTCTTCATCACTTAATCCATCACTTGAAAGAGGCAAAATTGAATTTATTTTTCCTACAAGAGTTAGTACTATCTTATTGGCGTACATATCTCTTAATGTTGCTTTTCTATATCTTTCAATTTTTTTAGCTTCATCAAGAATATTTAACATAACAGCAGTTTTAACAGTTAATAGGTCTGTAACATCACTAATAGCACCATCTACTGTAACACTATCATCAGACATATAACTTTTGATAGTTTGTTCTATAATTACATCATTAACACTATCTAACATAATTATTCCTCACTTTTCTTTTTAATTTTATCTAAAATAACTAAAGCTTCAATTGGAGTGACTTCTAAAGGATTAATTGTTTTAATATAATCTCTTAATTCATCACTTTTAGTATCTAAATCAAGTTGAAACTGAGTTATTTTTTTGTGAGGTTTAGAATCATTATTTTCATATTCTTCTAATAATTCATTTGCTTTATCTATAACAGTTATTGGTAAATTAGCAAGCTTCGCTACATTTATACCATAACTTTTATCTACAGGGCCATCCATTACTTTATGAAGGAACGTAATATCCCCATCAGTTTCATCAATTGATACATGTACATTACGTATACCAGGAAGTTTATTTTCCATATCAGTAAGTTCATGATAATGTGTTGAAAATAATGTCTTACATTTAACTTTAGTAGCAATATAATCTATTATAGCACCAGCTAAACTCATACCATCATATGTACTAGTACCACGACCTAATTCATCAAATAATATTAAACTTTTTGATGTGGCATTTAATAAAGCGTAAGCACTTTCCTTCATTTCAACCATGAAAGTACTTTCTCCACCTACTAAATCATCACTTGCGCCTATACGAGTAAATATCTTATCAAATATAGGTAAATTACACTTAGAAGCTGGAACATATGAACCTATTTGATTAAGTATAGCAATAATACCAAACTCTCTCATATAAGTACTCTTACCACTCATATTAGGCCCAGTTATTATAAGTATATTAGTATTACTATCAAGAATAACATCATTATCAATGTATTCACCATCTATAACACTTTCAACAACTGGATGACGTCCGCCAATAATTTCTACAATACCTTCATCATTAATAGTTGGTTTTACAAAGTTAGATTCTTCTGCCACTGTCGCAAAAGACTGCATAACATCATAATAAGCTATATAATTAGATACTTTTTGAAGACTACTAATATACTTCTTAACTTCTTCTTTTATATTACAAAATACATCATATTCTAAACTATTAAGTCTCTCTTCAGCATTAAGAATCAAATTCTCTTTTTCTTTTAATAATGGTGTTATATAACGTTCACAATTAGATATAGTTTGTTTTCTATCATATTGAAATTCAGGTTTTACCTGACTTACTTGTCCCTTAGGTACTTCAATATAATAACCAAATACTTTATTAAATCCAATTTTAAGACCCTTTATACCAGTTCTTTCTTTCTCTTCCGTTTCAAACTTAGATATAAAGTCTTTACCACCACTCTTGATACTACGTAGTTCATCTATTTCACTATTAAATCCATCTTTAATAATATTTCCTTCTTTAATAGTAAGTGGTACATCTTCCTTAATAGAACTTTCAAGTAGATTATATAATTCATCAAAAGTTTCTAATTCTTTTTCTCCTAAAGATTTAAGGATATTATTAATATCAGGTATTACTTTAATACTAGTTTTTAACTGTAATAAATCACGAGCATTTAAGTTAGAACATACTACTTTACCAGTAAGTCTTTCTAAATCGTATATTTCATATAAGAAAGATTTAAGTTCACTCTTAAGTAAGAATTTATTTATTAATTTTTCAGTAAGATTTTGTCTTCTTAGTATCTCATCTTTATTAATACTAGGACTTATCAAATAACTCTTCAATAGTCTACTACCCATCGCAGTCTTAGTTTTATCCATAAATCCAAGTAAACTATTTTGTCTATCTTTATTTCTTATAGTTTCAACTAATTCTAAATTCTTAATACATTCTTTATCAAGTTCTAAGAATAATCCACTATCTATTACTTCTACTTCTTGTATATGACTTAAATCTTGCTTCAATGAGTTTGTTAAGTAATTTAAAAGTAATGATGTATTATTAATTAATTTAGAATCTGTTACTCTTCCAAATATATCTTTCTTATATGTACTTTCATCATTATAATAAGATATAAATATATTATAATTTGTTTTAAGTTTATGTATTAAATCTACATCAAAGTTATCATGAACAACAATTTCTTTAATATTTAAATTTACTATATGACTTATTATCTTATCTTGATTCTTTTCTATAAATGTTGTATATACTTTACCACTAAGTAAATCAGCATAGCTAAGTGCATATATATAATTGTAATCTGTTACACTTGCTATATAGTTAAAGTCTTTTTCATTTACTATTTCAGTACTTGTTAATGTACCAGCACTTACTATTTGTATTACTTCTCTTTTAACTATACCTTTCGCTGTCTTAGGATCTTCCATTTGTTCACATATAGCTACTTTATATCCTTTTTCAATTAGTTTTTCTAAATAAACATTTAAAGCATGATGTGGAACTCCACACATAGGAACTCTCTCACTAAGTCCACATTGTTTACCAGTTAAAGTAAGTTCTAACTCATGACTAGCAGTTATCGCATCATCAAAAAACATTTCATAGAAATCACCTAATCTATAAAATAAAATTATACCTTCATATTCACTCTTAGTTTTAAGGTATTCCCTCATCATAGGGCTAACATCTTCAAGTTTTACATCTTTTCTTTCCATACAACTTATTATAATACATTTACACAAAAACGCAATCAAATTTGACAATTAATAAGTTAAAATGTATTATTAATTTAAGGAGAATATATGAATAAGAGAACAAAAGAAGTAACTTCAATTCTATTAGCTGTATCTATGGTTTTTAGTGCAGGAACTAAACAAAAAGAAGTAATAGCCCCACCGCCAGAACCAATCAAAATAGAAGGTCCAAAAGAAGTTAGAAAATTAAAAAAGAAATAAAAAAGTATATACATTTTTGTATATACTCAGACTGTTGACAAAGTAAAATTTGACAATAGTCTTTTATTTTTAGAAAAAAT
>CAVDFY010000123.1:1820-8604 GCA_963607925.1 bacterium | reverse complement strand
TCTCTTTTTAATAACCCTCTTTTTTATTAATGTCTACTATTTAGGGTTCACATCATTATTGAATATCTTTTATTTTAGAATATTAAATATTTTGTTATGAATGGTGTTATTATATTTGAAAAATATAATGTCATAATAGCTCCTATTAGTAGAAATGGTCCAAATGGAATAATTCCATCTTTATTTTTTCTACTTATTATTAATGAGAATATTAATCCTACAACTGATCCTATAAATAATGCTACAAAGCTATTTATAGTTCCAATAGCTAGAGCTATTATTGCCATTAATTTTATATCTCCATCTCCAAGTGATTCTTTTTTAAACATATAATTTCCTAGAAGTTTTAATCCATACATAACTGCAAATAATAATGCTGATGCAATAATATGTTTGAATACTTCACTCATTTCTAAATAACAGCATAATGTAATTATTATTGATATTCCTGATATAATAAGTACTCTATCAGAAATATAGTAATAAAGAAAATCACTTATTATTGTTACCATTAATGCGCATGTTATTATTGTTGCTATCCAGAAATCAAATGTAAAATCATACATTATATAGTTACATAAGAATAGCAATGCACATACTATTTCTACGAATGGATAAATGAAGTTTATCGGCTTTTTACAATAAGCACATCTTCCTTTTAAAAATATGTATGATAGTATTGGAATGTTCATATACCATTTTAATGGTTTACCACATTCGTTACAAAAACTACTAGGGAAAGTAGCTTTTATTTTGTTTGGAATTCTATATCCCATACATCCTAAAAAGCTACCCATTACAGCACCTAGTACTGTTAAAAATATCATTATTTCTATTTTCATTTTACCTAACCCTCTTCTAACTTATTGTTGAGTACATTCCAAACATTGGAACAACTATTGCTATTAATATAAATCCTACGATTACTGCTAAGAAAATTATCATGATTGGTTCAATAAATGTTTTGATCATATTTACTGAGTTCTTTTGTAATTTTTGATAATAATCTCCAACTTTATCAAGCATTGTAGCAAGTTCTCCAGTTGATTCTCCAGTTAATATCATATAGTATGCTACCTGAGGAACAGCCCAATTATCTTTGAATGTCTCACTCATTTTTTCACCTTTTAATAGGTTATTTATTGTTCTGTACATTATTCCTTTATAAATTTCGTTTGATGTTATTTTTCCTAAGATATCTATACTATCAGTAAGAAGTACGTTATTTTTATTTAATGTTGCAAATGTTCTTGCAAATAGTGAGATTTCTTTATATATAATTAGATCACCTACAATTGGTAATTTCATAAATATATGTTGCATCATAGCTCTAAATGCTTTTACTTTCTTATATAAATATGTATATATTACAATTACTGCTAGAACTATTTCTATTATCTTCATGTATTCGTTTTGTAAGAATGCTGAAATATTTAATGTAACTACTGTTACTGGATTTAATTCTGCGTTCATCGATTCATAAACATCTACGAATTGTGGAACTATATATACTAGCATGAATACAACTATTGCTATTGCAAATATTAATACTATACATGGATAAGCAAGAGCACTAATAACTGCACGTTTAGTATCTTCAACTTCTTGATAATAAGCACTCATTTCATCTAATGTGCCTTCTATATTACCAATCATTTCTGCACTTTTAATCATGTTTATTAATAACGCTGGGAATACATTTCCTTGTTTATTTAATGCTTCTGAGAATGTTTCTCCCATTGTTAATTCGTATATTACTGCATCATATACTGATTTGTATTTTTTTCTTTTATCTTGTTCTGCTAAAACTTTAACAGCATCTGTTAGTGGGATACCTGCTTTTATATAAGTTGACAATTGTGCTAACCAGAATACCAAGTCTTTATTTTTCATTTTCTTTTTAATACTTGATGATTCTGTATGGAAGAAGTTAATTGCCCAGTTTGTTACTATTTCATAGACAGTCATTCCTTCATCTATTAAATATGAATATACATCTAATCTTGAGAGAGCTGCGAAATAACCTTTTACTAATTTTCCTTCTTTATTTCTTGCTAAGTATCTATATGTCTTTTTAGCTTCTGTTCTAACAGCATCATCTCCATTTGGATTTATTGTTAGAATTATAAGATTCGCTTCTCTTTTTTCACGTGCTGCTTTTACAAATGAAAGATTTTCATATTTTTCTTTAATATAATTTTCTAACTTTTGACTTAGTGTTTGTGTTTCTTCTTTCTTTTCTTTTTCAAGTTTTTCTTTTGCATTTTCTATATATCTCTTTATGTAGTTGTAAGCATCGTATACATATTTACTACATTTATTATATAGAAATAATGGTAAATCATAAAATACTATGGATAATATGTATCTTGCACCTTCATACATCGAAACAGCGAGAATATATATTTCTCCCCAAATACTTTTAAAACAAAAGTTCCAAATGGCTTCGACTATGTTTTTTACACCCCATATAAGATAACTACAAAATGATACAATAAATGAAATTATCATATCAACAACGCCAAATATTCCTAAACCTATACTTTTAATAAGAATAGCTAACTCAGTAATAATATTTTTAGGTAATGCCAATATATTAAAAGATGACTTTTTAGATTTTTTAGTACTTTTATTTTTCTTAATTGTATCTTTTTTAGCCATACTAATCTTTCCTTCTTACTCTATTATATATAGATTATAACATATAATTTTTTAAATAAAAACACATTTTTAACTTTTTTTAATTAAATTAATATAATATTATTAGGTGATTATATGAATCAAGATTTTTTAGCTATTGTTAAAAATATAAATTTATCTAGTATTATGGGAGGAGCTAATAAAACTCTTAGTGTTATTAAAAAGAGTATTCCTGTTTATAGAGAAGTTAAACCTTATTTATTAAGAGAAAAAAGTATTTTTAGTAAGAAAAAAACAACTGATGGGGTTGATGAAATAAAAGAAAGTAAGCCTATTAAAACTGAAGATAGATCAGTTTATCACAATGATACTCTTACTTTCTTTCAATAATTATTCTCTTTCGTCTGTACTAAGTATTGTCAAGAATGCTTCTTGAGGTATTGATACACTACCTACTTGTTTCATTCTTTTTTTACCTTCTTTTTGTTTTTCTAAAAGTTTTCTTTTTCTTGAAACATCTCCACCATAACATTTAGCAAGTACATTCTTTTTCATAGCTGAAATATCTTCACGAGCTATTACTTTTGAACCTATACATGCTTGTATTGGTACTTGGAACATTTGTCTTGGTATAATCTTTTTTAAGTTCTCACATATTATTTTTCCACGTTTATATGCAAAGTCTTTGTGAACTATTAAACTTAATGCATCGATTATATCTCCATTTAGAAGTATATCCATTTTAACTAGTTTGCTTTCTCTATTACCAATAAATTCATAATCGAATGATGCATAACCTTTAGTATAACTTTTTAATTTATCAAAGAAGTCATAAACTATTTCCGATAAAGGAAGTTCATATGTAATGTTTACTCTTGTTTCATCTAGATAAGACATATTTTTGTAGATTCCTCTTTTATCTTGACATAGTTCCATTATTGGACCTACGTATTCACTTGGTACGTAGATGTTTGCTCTTACAAATGGCTCTAATACCTTTGATATTTTTGATGGGTCCGGCATCTTAGATGGTGAATCTATTGATGTGCTACTTCCATCATTTAGAATTACTTCATAAATAACTGAAGGACTTGTTGCGATTATGTCTATTCCAAATTCTCTTTCTATTCTCTCTTGTATTATTTCCATATGAAGAAGTCCTAAGAATCCACATCTAAATCCAAAGCCTAATGCAATTGAGGTTTCTGGTTCAAATGTAAGAGATGCATCGCTAAGTTTTAGTTTTAATAGTGCTTCTTTTAAGTCTGGATATTTTGATGATTCAATTGGATATATTCCTGAAAATACCATTGGTTTCATTGGTTTATAACCAGGTAATGCTTCTACAGTTTCACCATCTAGACAAATTGTATCTCCTACTTCTACTTCTGTGATACTTTTAATAGATGCACTTAAGAATCCAACCTCGCCTGCACTTAAACTATTCTTTTTAATTTCATGTGGTGTGTGTTTTCCTAGTTCTAGTACTTCATAAGTTGCATTTGAATTTATAAATCTTATTTTATCTCCTACTTTAACGGTACCATCCATTATTCTAATAAGTATTACTACTCCTTTATATGGATCAAAGTAGCTATCAAATATTAATGCTCTTAGTTTATTACTGTCACTTTTTGGGCTTGGTACTCTTTCTATTACTGCATCTAGAAGTTCATCTACTCCTTCACCAGTCTTACCTGAACAGCAAATTATTTCATCTCTATCAAAACCAATTGCTTTAACTAGTTCATCTTTTACTTTTTCAGGGTTTGCATTTGGCAAGTCTATTTTGTTAATAACAGGTATTATCTTTAAGTCTGCTTCAAGTGCTAGATAAAGATTCGCAAGTGTTTGAGCTTCAATTCCTTGAGTGGCATCTACTACTAATATCGCACCTTCACAGGCAGCTAGGCTTCTACTTACTTCATAGCTAAAATCTACATGTCCTGGAGTATCTATCAAATGAAGAGTATATCCTTTATATTTAAGTTCTACTGCATTTAACTTAATAGTAATTCCTCTTTCTCTTTCAAGATCCATAGAATCTAATATCTGATCTTTCTTTTCTCTTTCTGTTACTGCATGACAAATATCAAGTATTCTATCTGCTAGAGTACTCTTGCCATGATCTATATGAGCTATTATACAAAAATTTTTAATCTTATCTCTTTCCATAAGAAATATTTTAACAAATTAAGTAATAAAATACAATTGTATATCAAAAGAAAAGAGTAAAAATCATTTTACTCTTTTGCTATTACCATTTATTAAAAGTTAATTTCATATGAGGGGCATCATCATTAGGGTTAAATGCTTTAACTTGTCTGTTATTTCTTAATTTTCTTAACGCTTTTGATTCTATTTGTCTAATTCTTTCGCGAGTTACATTTAGTTTTTTACCAACTTCTTCTAATGTGTATGTTCTTCCATCAACATAACCAAATCTGTATGCTATAACCATTTTTTCACGTTCGCTTAGTACTCCACTATTAAATACAGCATTTCTAAATTGTTCATAGAATAAACCTTCTGAGAAATCTTTTCCTTTAGTTTCTGGATCTTCAATAAAGTCGCCAAGTTCGCTTTCATCTGCCTCATCACCATTTTTAATAGTTTGTGATAAAGATACTGTGTTTCCTGCTAATATTTTTTGACTTGATTTAACTTTATCTTCTGTTATTCCTAGTATATCTGCAATCATTTCAACTGAAGGTGTTTCTCCATGTTCTTTTTCATAGCTTTCTATTGTTCTTTTTACTTTAAGCGCTGTTTCATGTAGATGAACAGGTACTCTAATAGTTCTTGATTGATCGGCAATAGCTCTTGTGATTGCTTGACGTATCCACCATGTAGCATAGGTACTAAATCTATATCCTTTTGTATAATCAAACTTTTCAGCTGCTTTTATTAATCCTAAATTTCCTTCTTGAATTAAATCAAGAAGTGCCATACCTCTACCTGCATAATGTTTTGCGTTTGAAACAACTAATCTTAAATTGTGTTCTACTAATTCATTTTTAGCTTCTTCATCGCCTTCAAAAATACGTTTTCCAAGTTCCATTTCTTCTTCTTGAGTTAATAGTGTTCCTCTTATATCGTTTAAATATAGTCTTTCATTTTCTGGTGTTATGCTTGTATCATAATCATATGCTACAGATTCTTCTCCTGTTTCTTCAGTTTCTTTAACTTGCACACCTGTCATCATACAATATGCTGTTAACATAGCACTAATTGTACTATTATTTACTAAATCGTATGCATTTTCCATAGTTACTACAGAGGCAAGCATATCAGATAATTCAGTACTATCAATAACGGCATTTTCAACATCATCAACATTTAATGAGATTTTATTAGTTATTAAAAACTTTGAAAGTTCTCTACAATTCTTCAATTGAGTAGTAGTGTTTCCTTTTTTAAATTGTTCTTTTGCAAATTTAGTTATTGCTTCTATTTTTTCAGTTTTTCCTTTCATATTTTTTCACCCCTCAAATAAAAAAGTGCTAATATTATAGCACGATTTTATTATTTTTGCAACCTATTTAGTTTCTTTATAACGATTTATAGAGTCTTCAATTACTTTTAATGCTTCTTCTTTATTATAATATTTTCCTACTTCAACTTTTATATTTTGTAGTGATTTATAATTTTCAAAGAAGTTTTTAATTTCTTCAAGTATAAATTCTGATAAGTCTTTAAGTTCATTTATTTCATTATATCTAGGATCTACATCTACTACTGATATAATTTTATAGTCTTCAAAACCATTGTCTATTAATTTTAAGCACCCTACTACTCTTGCTGGAATAATACATCCTGGATAAGTTGGTTCCGTTCCAATAACTAATATATCTAGTGGATCTCCGTCTTTAGCAAGTGTATTATCAATAAATCCATATTCTGCTGGATATGCCATTGCTGAATATAAAACTCTATCTAATTTAATTTTCCCATCTTTTATTTCAAATTTGTTTCTACTTCTATAAGGAATTTCTATTATAGCTTCTACTACGTTATTCATATTTCACCATCCTAACGTAAGTATAACATAGACAACAAAAAAAGCCAACATAAGTTGACTACTTTGTTTCTTCTTTAGTAACTTTGATAGCTTCTTTACCTTTGTAGTATCCACATTTTGTGC
>CAVDFY010000123.1:0-1810 GCA_963607925.1 bacterium | reverse complement strand
CTCTATGAGGAGCAACTACAGCACCACAATTAGTACAAGTAGTAACTGTTGGAGCAGTTTTCTTTAAATGAGTTCTTCTTTGTCTTTTAGCAGTTTTACTAATTCTTCTAAATGGTAAAGCACCAAATAAAGTAATGTCTAATCTCATTTTTATTCCTCCTTTTATATCAGGTCGTAAAAATATCTTTTTCACTTCGCTAAAGTATTTTCTCATAAAAAGATAAAAATATCAAGTGAATTTTAGTATTTTCTTATAAAATTTGTATAAATACTACTATTTTGTTATAATTTACACGAGGGGATTACTTATGAAACTATTAGTTAGTGATTATGATGGTACATTTAATGAAGATAAAAATATATCTAAAATAAATAGTAATATAGATGCAGTCAAAAGATTTATGGATAATGGTAATCTATTTGCATTCGCAACTGGTAGAAGTTTTGATTCAATCAAAGGAGAAACTTCTCACTATAAAATTCCATATGATTATTTGATTTGTAGTAATGGTACTGCTATATTTGATAGAAATGATAATCTAATATTTCAAAATACAATTATAATTGATACCGTTAAAAAGACTCTTAGATATTTAAATAAATTTGGTTTTATTAAAAGTATTGAACTTATAGATGCGTATGGTAGAACTACAACAAATTATAACGAAGCTGTTGCAATCACTTGTACTCTTAGATTTAGAAAAACTTTAGATGCTCGTAAAGTCATGGAAGAAATATCATTTTTGAGTGCATTTTCTTTTATGAATATTGTTATTTTTAAAGAAAAATTTGATAAAAAAGATGGAATATATATAGTAAGTGATATTGAAGGAGTAAATAAAAAAGATATTTATACTATAGGAGATGCTTCTAATGACAAAGGAATGCTTTTAGAATTTAATGGATATAAGATGCCCTACTCTTATCCAGAAATAATGTTTAGTAAAGTTAGATTAACTTCTTCAGTAAAAAGTTTAGTAAGAAAAATAGAAAGGAAGAGTCATGAATAAAGTTGTTGGTATTGTTGCAGAATATAATCCATTTCATAATGGACACAAGTATCAAATAGAAAAAATAAGAGAAAAATATAAAGATGCTACTATTATAGTTGTATGTTCTTCATCTTTTACGCAAAGAGGAGACATATCAATATTAAATAAATTTGATAAAGCAAAAGTAGCTCTTAATAATGGAGTTAATTTAGTAGTTGAACTTCCTTATGTTTATAGTACTCAAAGTAGTGATATATTTGCTAGTGCAGCCATTAAAATACTTAATTATTTAAAAGTGGATACTATATGTTTTGGAACTGAAAGAGATAGTATTGATGAAATAAAGCAATGTGCTAACACACAATTAAACGATCCAAAATATGATGAAATAGTAAAAGAACAACTTGATCTTGGTATTAACTATCCTACTGCATTAAATAAAGCATTAAAGAAACTTATAGATATAGAAATAACTGAACCAAATGATTTACTTGCTTTAAGTTATGTAAAAGAAATAATAAAAAATGAATATAATATAGAAATATTTAATATAAAGAGAACTAATGATTTTCATGATGTGGATTCTAATGAAACGATAGTTTCTGCTTCTAATATTAGAAATAAATTAGTTAATAATATTGATATTAAAGATAAAGTTCCAAGTGATGTTTATGAGATACTTAAAAATATTAAATTTAATAATAAATATTTTGAGTTTTTGAAATATAAAATTAATTCTGAAAGTGATTTAGAAAAATATTTAGATGTAGATGAAGGACTTAGTACTAGAATTAGAAATTCTATCAATGAATCTAATA
>CAVDFY010000122.1:0-11193 GCA_963607925.1 bacterium | reverse complement strand
GTACTAGAATATATTTATTATAAGAATATAGAGAATCTTCCTATTAGAAAAGTAACAATTGCATATTCAAAATTATCTGATAAAAAATGTACACAATTAAGCCTATTTGAAAACAATATAATTGAAAATGATGAATATCATAAAGCAATAGATAAAATAAATGAAAGATTTGGTGGTGCTTCTCTATTAAGAGCATCTTCATTATTAAAAAATTCCACAATAAAAAATAGAGAAAAATTTAAAAATATAATTTAAATTCTTCTCTTTTTTACATTATCTCTATAATATGGCATTAGCCCTACTTTGTTTTTAGAAAACATTGGTAATTGAGCAAATACATAGTCATCCCATAAATTAGCATTTATTAAATATACTTTGGTATTAGAAATAACAAAATTCCATTCAACTTCTAAGGCTTCATCAAATTCTAAAGCACAAGCAGAAGCAACTTTTTTTATTTCATTAAATAGTGGAACTTCAAGACCAACAAGTTTAACTTTACAAATTGGATGTTCACTATAAATTTCGTCTTCTTCACATACAAGTTTATGTTTTATAGTTCCGGTTTTTATATCAACAATACCAGTTACATGTTTTACTGAATTAACATCATACTTATCTTCTTCAGTTATGCCAAACTTAACATATGATGAAACTACATCAACTTTATTACCACAAAGTAATGTTACAACACTAATAGTATTCATATTATGAGGATTAATACTTTCAAATAGTTTATTTTGTTTTATACTTGCTTCAACAATATTTAATCCGCTCTTCTTAGCTTTATCGAGTAAAAATGCAGGGCTTCTAAAATTCTTAACATTTAACGTAAGAGTTCCACTCTCACCCTTTAAACTATTACTTCTACAAACAAGTTCCTTTTTCTTTAAAGCAAGTTCTTCAAACTCTTTAAAACTCATCTCTTTTGTATTATAAAATTCTCTATTTAACAAATCTTTAAATTTAATATAAAACTTTTCTCTACTATTTAATATTATCAAATGATTCTTATCACATAAATGTTTCTCTAAATTTTGATGTCTACATTTACTCATGTAAGTATCTCTTTTATAACCAGGTATTAAATAAAATTCAAACATTCTATATTCATCATAAGTAACACCATATCTTATATATGACCACCACATATCAAAGAATAAGACTATTCTACTTTCACTACTCTTTTTTCTAATAAGTCTAATACTACGATTAATTCCTTTAATATGTTTTTTTAAATAATCAAAAAACTTTTTTAAATTCTTCTTCATATCTATCCCACCTGTTTACACTCTAATTATATATTTTTTTTATAAAAATGGCAATAACCTTGCTTGACTACGTATAGCTATTACATTATAATAATAACTAATTTATTTTGGAGGTAATATAACATGGAAAGAGAAGTACTAGTTTTCATATATAAAAGAAAAAGAATAAAAGCAGACAATGAAACAGAAAGCTACACATATGAACCTTCAGAAATTCTACATGGAACTGAATTTAGTCAAGATGGTAATAGAATATTTATAGATGATGATCAAAAATTCAATTATCCTTTTATAGAAGATATTTTTAATCTTGATGAAAAGTTTGTTTATGCTTTTCCTGTATATTTAGATAAGCTATCAGAAGGAAAAAAGGAAAAACTTATAGAGCAAGTAAAACATGACGCTGAAGATTTTGATAAATACCTTTTATTCCAAATATATAGCGTTGGAGAAGATGCATTAGAAACATTAGCATCAATGGATGGTTTAGAAACTCAAATGAGTGTTAACACTGATAATTATGATGGATTTGAAGAAATGAGAAGTACTGAATTTTCAGATAAAGTAAAAGAATTAAAAAGTGAAATTCACACAGTAGAAAAAGAAATAGAAAGAAGAAAAAAAGACACATTCCCAACAATTATTGTACCAAAAATTATATATGCTGATGAACTATATGAATCAGTTGGTAAAACAGTTATATGTCAAGATGAACAAGTAAGACAAATAGCTACATCAGTTGCTAAAAATCAAAGATTAAAAGATACAAGTTTAAAATCAAATATGCTTGTATGTGGCCCTACTGGTGTTGGAAAAACAGAAATATTTAGAACAATAAGTAAAAAAACAAATATTCCAATTACAATAGAAGATTCAACTGAATATACAGCTGCAAGTTATAAAGGAAAAGACGTAAGTGAAATGTTACTACATCTTTATGAAAATGCTGGAAAAGACAAAGAAAAAGCTCAAAGAGGAATAATAGTAGTAGATGAAATAGATAAAAAAATATCTAAAGGAGATCATGCTACATTTACTTCAGCTGTAATACAATCATTGTTAAAAATGATGGAAGGACATACTTACACATTAACATCTCCTGAAGATAGAGAAACAATAACATTTGATACATCAAGACTAACATTCGCATTTCTAGGAGCCTTCTCTGGTATAGAAGAATACTCAAGAACTAAAAGAGGTATTGGATTTAATGCATCAAGTGCAGAACCACAAGATAACAAAGAAATATTTAATAATGGAACTCTTAAAAAATATGGATTACTTCCAGAATTCGTAGGAAGAAATGATAACATAGTAGTAATGAATAGTCTAGATGTTGCAGAATACATCAGAATAATTGAAGAATCAGATAAAAGTCAATTATTACTTTATAAAAGATTTTTTGATGGAATTGGTATAGACTTCAAATATGATGAAAGAACTATAGAAGAGATTGCTAAAGAAGCTAAAAAATTAGGAATCGGAGCAAGAGGAATTAAAAGAATAGTAGAAAACGCTTTAGCAGTCGCTAACTACTACGCTCTATCTAAAGGACAACATAAAGAATTAATAATTAGCCCAGAAACAATACATGACAACAAACAATATATTTTAAGATAAGAGCTCAGTTATAGAAACAATATTATATCCCCTACTTTTAATATAATTAATAGTAGAAGATAACTCATTCATATTAAATTCATTTTCCTTAATAAAGACAATAGAACCTTTATTAAGGATTTTTTTAATATTTAAAAGCAAATTCTTATCAATATAATTAATAACATTTATAGAGTTTAATTTCTTATCTTTACAAATATCAATTACATCACTTTCACTATTAGTACAATAAAATTCATCATGTAGTATTTTAATATAATTATTTAACTCTTCTTTAGTCTTTCCTTTAAATAAAATATTATTATGATTACTAATAGATTCTATATATTTATTAAGCATTTCATAATTAAATAGTAAATTTATTGAAACTTCTTTATTTTCAGCAATCTTTAACATCTTAGAAAAATATCTACCACTATCAACATCAATAATCAAACTTATATTGTTATTATAACTATTACCAGCAACTATATATTTATCATAATTATTATTCATTGTTAAAATACATTCTTCTTTATTGTATTCTATTAATTTTTCATCAAATCCAATACCTTTCATATTAGAGTAACTCTTATTCTTATTAACACTAATGCCACTAAGTCCAAGTATTACTCCATCTTCAGTAATAGATCCTTCAATACACTTTGAATCATGTTTAAGAGCATAATCATTTATAGAAGCCATAATAACATTATTTTGTTCTGATAGTCTAGTAACTTTATCAGTATAATAAAAACTAAACATAACAAAACCAATAATCAAAAAATATTTAAAATAATTTTTCATACTAATTATATTTTCATAAAAAAAGATTTATTCATCATAAATCTTTATTTATAAGAGTTAATGCTCTTGTAGTTTGTACGCTTTCCATCCATTCTTCTTTAGGAAAAGATTTCTTACTAGTAAGTATGCGTACTCTATCTTTATTTTGTAATATATAATCATCAGCAACTTTTTTATCATTTACGTATGCTGCTACAAACTTACTAGCATTTTTAGGATCAACCATATAAGCAAAATCTACAGGAGTAGAACCGAAAGGTAACTGTAAAACTAACCCATCAGTAGTATACACATAAACATTACCACCCAATAACTCTTTTTTTACTTGTTCAACGAATTTTCTATTATCTGTATATTGTTCATCTAATTCAACTAATGATTTAAAGAATTGACATTTATTTTCCACCACTTCTTGCATTACTTCACTAGCATTTTCTCTATTTAAATCCCAATAAGCAGCAATACCATAACTATCTATTTTATCCATTTCATGTGTTCTTATTTGTGCTTGCACTAACATATCCTCAGGACCAAAAACAGTAGTATGTAAACATTGATACATATTAGTTTTAGGATTACAGATATAATCTTTAAATTTACTATTTATAGGTTTATATAAACTATGTATATATCCAAGTGATAAATAACAAGAAACAACCTCATCAACAATAACTTTAAGAGCAAGTAAATCATGTATATTTCTCATTTCTTGCCCTTGGTATCTTCTTCTATAAATACCATATATATTTCTAACTCTTATTTTTATTTCATTAGGTACATTTTTATCATTTAATAAGCCACTTATATTATTAAGCATTTCTTTTAAAAATCCTTCGCTTTGCATAAGCAACAATTCAGTTTCTTCTTTAGTTTTCATATATTCTTGTGGCTTTAAATAGCGGAGTGATAAATCCTCTAATTCAGTTTTAATTTGATACGCACCAATATTATACGCAAGAGGAACAAATATCTCCATAGTCTCAATAGAATTTTCTTTTTGCTTACTTTCTTTTTTAAAGTTAAGTGTTCTCATATTATGAAGTCTATCAGCTAACTTTATAAGTATTACTCTAACATCATTAGTTAAACTAGTTATTATTTTTCTAGTATTAGCATAATTTCTATCTTGTTTATTAGTAAAATCCATTTTAGATAATTTAGTTACACCATCTACTAATTCAGCTACTGTTTCTCCAAATTCTCTTACAATATCTTCTTTTTCTAGTTTTGTATCTTCAAGAGTATCATGAAGTAATGCAGCGCATATTGTTTCCTTATCAGCTTTCATTTCAGATAATATATATGCTACAGTTAACGGGTGAGTTATATATTCTTCTCCACTCTCACGTATTTGTCCACTATGAGAATCTTTTGCATATTGATAAGCCTTTAAAACAGTAGGAATCATAGATTGATCATAAGAATTAATAGATTCAATTAATTTTTCTATAGTTGCACTTTTCATACACTCACCTCCATAAATAAAAAAAGACAACCAAAATCAGTCGTCGTTTTATAGTTTGCAGCATAAAGAAGCGTTGTTAGAAACAATTCTAACATTATATTTAACAATTATATCATTAAACATAAAACACTTCTCCATAAAATACCTCAACAATAAATTTAATAATCATATTAAAGGTTTTTTATTTAAAAGTCAACACTTTAAAGAAACAAATTATAAATTATATTTCTTTTTAAGTGTTAAAGCATTTTCTTCTATAGTTGGTACTATAATTTCAGAACTTAAATAGTCTTCAAATGATATTCCAAGATTCTCTATACTTCCTTCAATACCTGCTTCTTTTCTACTAGATATAAAGTTATAAAATTCTTTCATATAGTTTTTATAATCTCCACCACATAAAGTATGCATATGAATTGCTGTATAATAACCTAGTCCATATAATAAAGTATCTCTAAATTCTATCTTTGTTCCATTACTTAAAACTACATTTCCTTCTAAATCTATATCATTAAACTTTTCATCACTTTCATCTTCAAGTACAGAAAATACTGACCCATATGCTTCACTAATCTTAAGAAGTAAATCATTAATTAATATATCTGCACCATCTTGATCAATACGCTCTTTTTTTAAATAATTTATGAAATTAAATTCAAAAAAAGCAGAAGGTACTTCTAAAAATACATCATCATAATAAGTCATTCTTTTCTTTTGAGGAAAAACAAACATTTCTCTATCTACTGCATGTCCAAGTTCATGAGCAAGTGTATTCAAAGTTAAGGAATTAAATCTATTATCATTATTAAATATATAACCTGAACCAGTATACATAGTACCAACATACATTCCAGTATACTCTTTAGATTTATATCCCATCATTATTCTACCTTCATCAACATATTTTTTAGCAAGCCTATAATACTTGTCACCATATGTTGCATAATAAGAAAGTAAAATATCAATAAAATCTTTCTTACTATATTTTTTTAACTTAGAAAAGAAAGGGGCATCACAATATTCTACATCATCTAACTTTTCACAATAATTTTCAAAAAGAGTAAAAAAAGTTTCTAAATATTCATCTAATATACCACAATACCTATAACAAGCTTTCACAACATCTTTATTAAGCATACGAGTTATTTCTTCTGGATTATCAAATATATTTTCTTCAGGAAATTTAAACCCTGTAAGATCACAGAAAACATTGTTAAGAATAACAAATTTAGGATAGTCAGACCTTATCATATATTTTTTAGGACTACCCATATAATAATCTCTTAATTGTTTTAATTCTCTACAAAGTCTATCTTTATTTATTTCCATAACTACCACCCTAATAATATTTTATATTAACATACTTATACTTTTAAATCTATAATAAAAGAAAAAAAGTAAGTTAAACTTACTTTTTAATAGGTATTAATTTTTCTTTACCACCCATATATGGTCTTAATGCAACTGGAACATTAATGCTTCCATTTTCATTATAATTATTTTCAAGTAATGCAATTAACATTCTAGGTGGAGCAATAACTGTATTATTAAGAGTATGAGCAAATTCTTTTTCTCCATTCTCTTTTTTATATCTTATTTGAAGTCTACGTGCTTGAGCATCTGTTAAATTTGAACAAGAACATACTTCAAAGTATTTTTGTTGTCTTGGACTCCATGCTTCAATATCACATGATCTATATTTTAAATCAGCTAAATCTCCTGAACAACATACTAATTTTCTAACTGGTATATCAAGTGTTCTGAATAATTCTACAGAATAATTCCACATTTTATCATACCAAGTTTCACTATCTTCTGGCTTACATACAACTATCATCTCTTGTTTTTCAAATTGATGTATTCTATATACTCCTCTTTCTTCTATTCCATGAGCTCCAACTTCTTTTCTAAAACATGGAGAATATGAAGTCATAGTAATAGGAAGTTCACTTTCTTTTAAGATTTGATCTTTAAATTTAGCTATCATAGAGTGTTCACTTGTACCAATAAGATATAAGTCTTCACCATCTATTTTATACATCATATTTTCTTTTTCTGAAAATGACATAACACCATCAACAGCAGCACTATGAATCATATAAGGAGGAATACAATAAGTAAATCCTTTATCAATCATAAAATCACGTGCATAAGCAAGAACTGCAGAATGAAGTCTAGCAATATCGCCCATTAAATAATAGAATCCATTGCCACTTACTCTACCAGCAGCATCTTTATCAAGTCCATTAAATGTAGCCATTATATCAGAATGATATGGAATTTCATAATTAGGAACAACAGGTTCGCCAAATCTCTTTTCTTCAACATTCTTACTATCATCTTCACCAATAGGCACATCAGGAGCAATAATATTAGGAATAGCCATCATATTAGTTCTAATTAATGCTTCTAATTCAGCCTCACGTTCTTCTAAAGATTCTATTTCATGACTCATTTCATTTACTTTAGCTTTAATTTCATTAGCTTCATCTATTTTTTTATCACGCATAAGTTCACCAATAGATGCGCTTAATTTATTCTTTTCACTTCTAAGTAAATCTCCTTTTGATTTACATTCTCTATATTCAATATCATAATTATAGACATCATCTACTAACGATAGTTTTTCATCCTGAAATTTCTTTTTAATATTTTCTTTTACTAATTCTCTATTTTCTCTAATTAGTTTAATATCTATCATAGTAACACCTCTTCTTATTTAATATAATACCATTATTTCATTAAAATAAAAAGAGAAAAATAATTAATTTTTCTCTAAAAAGTATGTAACACTTATTTTATCTTCAGCATTAAACTTTTTAATATTAATTTCATATCTACTTCCTTTATTAATAATATAGCTTTCATTTAATGCTTCAGTATAAGATTTAATTATCTCTCTTGTTGTACCATTTGCAGTAACTTCTATAACAAGATTCTTATTTTTATCAATATTTCTTGATATTGCTAATACACCTTTAGTTGTTCTTTTAGATTTTTCATTTATCTTCTTAGCAATACTCTTGAAAACCTCTTCAAGATTTGATTTAGATGCTTCATAGAAATATTGATTATTCTTTATATAAAAGTTATCACTTTCGCCAGTAGCTAGTTTCTTTAAAATGTTTGATGCTGAAGTGCTTGTTTCAAAACCAATAGTATACAAACTTGCCACTTGTTTTATAAGATTTGCTTTAGCTGTATATTTTTCAGAAGTATTTAAGCTTGATTGAGAACTTTCTACTTCTGGAATACCATCTGATAAGAATACAACAAAATTATCATATGAAGGATTGTTCTTTTTTAACTCCCTAATTCGAAGATTTCCAGCACCCAAAGCAGATACATAAGGAGTCATACATCCATCAATTGCAGTTAACTTTTTTGAAACATAATTTTTAATCTCATCATTAGAACTTGAACAAACATATTCAACAGCTGTATCATCTATAACACCACAAGGCATTAAAACAACACAAATTTTATTATTATCATTTGTATTTTCACCTAGTAGTGAATCAGAGAAAGTTTTAGCAGCAGTTATTGCTTTAGATTTTCGAGGTTCTCTCATACTACCAGAATTATCTAAAACCATAACAACATTCGCACCATTCTCAGCAACTTCATTATATTGAACAACTTTTTCAATGCTCATAGAATTCTTAGTACCAGGGTCAGCTTCTAATCCATCCATTACATATAATAATTGATTATTAATAACTTCTCCAGCATTTCCAATAATTACAACATTAAATTCTAATGTCATTTCTTGACCAGGAGCAATTGTAATAGTATAACCTTCATCGCTAAGAACAGACTTAGCAGCAGCTTTTGCTTCGGCTAAAGACATTGTCTTGCCACCGATTACTAATTTAACATCATCACTACTATCAATTTTTAATTTAACTAATTTATCAATAGCACTTATAAGAGCTACTTCACGAATATTAATAACAGAATCCTTAACACCATTATTTTTAAGACCGATTGAATATGTAATTATATCTCCATACTCTACTGCAGTATCTTTAACACCAGTACCATTTCTTTTAATTTGAGGACTGTTATATTCAACATCTACATAAAATTCTGGTTTAACAAACATCCAAGGATCTTTAAAACTACCTTGTCCTGTAACTTCAGTTTGATGAATAATATATTCAGTAGGTCTTACACCACTTGCAATATTAGTTCTATCTAAAAGTGTTGCAGTTCCATCATTAATACTATATATTTTAGAATTATTTAATGTCATAGTCCAATATGGTCTTACAGTTTTTAAATAAGACTTTTCATCTTCTAAAGAGATCTTATATTCATTTAAATTAATAAGACCACCTCTGTCAAAACCACTTACCTCAAAAAACGTAGAACCATTATATCCATATTTTTTCTTAGTATTAAAATCAATATACCATCTATAATTGCTAAATTGTGTTATATAAGTATTACTAGACCACTTAGCATCGTCAAAACTAACTTTAACATTAGCACTAGCAATTAATGGAAAGAACAAAAATAAAAGTAAAGACAACTTAAATAGTTTTTTCAACTCTATCACCTACACTCATCTATTCTGCTACAATTATAACATAAAAATATAAATAATCAAACAAAAAAGAGGTTACCCTCTTTTAAAAAAATTACCATCCCGTACAAGTACCAAATATAATAGCTAAAAGGATGAATAATATTAAAATAATGAAGAATATATTGCAACCTTGATTACAACAACCCATGCTTTTCACCTCCTTATGCTAGATAAAAGCACCTAATATGATTACTAACAATATAAATAATACTAAAGCAAATGCTGCTCCTGAAATTCCGTTTCCTCTATTAGATCCACATCCGCATCCTGTATTCATAAAACATTCCTCCTTTTTTATCTTTACACTCTTATAGTATGTTATTTCGCAGTTTTTGTGTATGATAATTACTTGTATTTTATATTAGATTTTGCTATCATAATAAGAGTTAGGAGGATATTGAGAAAATATGAAGAAAAAAATATTTTTTGTTCTTGCATGTGTATTTCTACTTGCTGGTTGTAACAACGTAAAACTAACTAATGGTGAAAACGCAGTAGTAACATTTACTGAAGGAGGAATTAGTTCTGATGAACTATATAATAGTTTAAAAGAATCATATGGTGCTGAAAGATTAATGAATTTAATAGATAGCAAACTATTAAATGAAAAATATGAAACTTCAACTGAAGAAAAAAGTTACATTAATCAAACGGTTAAAAGTACAAAAGAAGCAGCTAAAAAAGTTAATGCAGACTTCGATTTATATTTAACTTATTATTATGGTCTTAAAAATGAATCAGAATTTAGAGATTACTTATCATTAAATTATAAGAGAAGCTTATGGACAGAAGAATATGCTGAAGAAACAGTAACTGAAAAGCAAATCAAAGAATACTATGAAACAGAAGTTGTAGGAGATATTGATGCTAGTCATATTCTTATTACAGTAGATACAAAAGATGGAGCTACTGAAGAAGAAAAGAAAGCTGCTGAACAAAAAGCATATGATAAAGCTAAAGAAATTATTGAAAAGTTAAAAAAAGGAGAAGATTTCTCTAAACTAGCTAAAGAATATTCTAAAGATTCAACTACAGCATCTAAAGGTGGATCACTTGGAAAAATCAATACAGGTGATTATGCAAATGAAGTATTTGAAGCATTAAAGAATTTAAAAGATGGTAGTTACTCTACTTCACCAGTTAAATCAAGTTATGGATATCACATTGTATATAGAACTTCTCAAGATAAAAAAGCTGAATTAGATGACGATCTAACTAAAGAAATCAAAACAACTATTGGAAAAGAAATAGCTGCTGAATCTGGTTTCTCAGTAAAAGCATTAAAAGCATTAAGAGAAAAAAACAATATGAAATTTGAAGATACTACTCTTGAAAAAGAATTTGAAAAATTAATACTTCAATATGAAAATCAAGCAACATCTTCATCAAGTAACTAATTAAACTAAAAAACATTGTAAAATCTTACAATGTTTTTTTATTGCTTATAACTTCTAATATAT
>CAVDFY010000121.1:0-2141 GCA_963607925.1 bacterium | reverse complement strand
TATATTATTTACTATTTATTTAATACCAATTACTTTTATGATACTTGATAAAAATGATGATGTATATGCTCCTAAGAATTTGTATTCTAGTATTAATTTTCCAGTTAAAAATTTAAGTACATTTGGTGTTCTGACTTCTATTAGATTAGATTATCAAAGATATATTTTTGGCTTTAAAGATAAGGGTTCTTTAATAACTATTAATGATAAAAAATATTGTAGTGATGAGTATAATATTGTTAATCTTGAATTTAATGATACAAATAATGATGAGATAAAGGAAATAAATAATTATATAAGTAATAAGGAACCTACTAAGAAAAATGTATATACTGGATTACTAGAAGATAAAAATGTTATATTTATATTAGCTGAATCATTTAATAGTATTGCGATTAATAAAGATATTACACCAAACTTATATAAACTTTATAGTGAAGGATTTACTTTTGATAATTTTTATAATCCTTTATTTCCAGTTTCTACTGCTGATGGACAATATATGAGTGATATATCACTTTTTCCATCTGATATAGTACATAGTTTGGAAAATTGCAATAAGAATTATTATCCATATTCTTTAGCTAATTTTTTTTCTAATTTAGGTTATGGAACTTATTCATATCATAATTATTTATACGATTATTATAATAGGAATAAATATTATCTTAATATGGGTTTTGATGTATATAAAGCAATTGGTAATGGACTTAATATGGAAGACACTAGAAGTGACTATGATATGGTTAATTCTAGTATAGATGAATTTATTAATAAAGATAAATTCATGACATATTATCTAACTATTTCTGGGCATGCTCCATATAATAATAGTAATAAAATATCTATTAAAAATTATGATAAATTAAGTAATTATAATTATAGTGATACAGTTAAATATTATTTATCTACTCAAATAGAACTTGATAAGATGATTGGTTTATTATTTGAAAAATTAGAGAATGCTAAAAAGTTAGATGATACTGTTATAGTACTTGTACCTGATCATGTACCATATGGTTTAACAATAGATGAAATGAATGAAGTTTCTACTTTTAAAAGAGATAATGAATTTGAAAAATATAGATCAGCTTTAACAATATATAATAAAGATATAAATAAATATAAAAATAATGATAATTATTGTTCCAATATAGATATTTTACCAACGTTACTTAATCTATTTGGAGTAGAATATGATTCTAGATTAATGATGGGTAGGGATATATTATCAAATAGTGATGGTATGATTGTTTTTGGTAATAGAAATATTGTTACTAAAGATTATAAGTATTCTAATATGAATGAATATATAGAAGGAGATATGTCTTTAGATGAAATAAAAGAAGTTAAAAATAATATATATATGAAATATAGAATATCAAGATTAATGCTTGAGAATGATTATTATAGGTATTTATTTAAAAATTAGTAATTAAGTTTATATTGATTTATAGTTCATAAATATTATATAATTAATTTATCGATGGAGGAAAAATGATAGACGAAAATGAAATTAAAAATAAGATGAATAAGGTTATAGAAAACTTAGAGAGTAGATTTACTACTATTAGAGCTGGAAGAGCTAATCCAAATATTTTACATGGAGTTATGGTTGATTATTATGGTACACCAACTCCAATTCAATCATTAGCTACTATTTCTATTCCAGAAGCACGTGTTCTTTCTATTAAACCATTTGATAAATCATCTTTAAAAAATATAGAGAAAGCTATATATGAAGCTAATTTAGGTATAGCTCCTACTAATAATGGAGAAGTAATTATGCTTACAGTACCTGAATTAACTGGAGAAACTAGACGTAACTATGTTAAACAAGCATCAACTATGGCTGAAGAAGCTAAAGTTGCTCTTAGAAATATTAGACAAGATGAAAATAATAAAATTAAAAAAGATGAAGAACTAAGAGAAGATGAAAGAGATATGTGTCTTGATATAGTTCAAGAAATGATTGAGAAATTCAATAAAATAGTTGATGAAAAATTCAAAGAAAAAGAAAATGAACTTACTAGTATTTAGTAAGTTTCAGACTGTTGACAAAGCAAATTTTTGTTAACAATCTTTCTTTTTGATCATCAAAGTGATACAATAAATGTGCGAGTGATAATCCATTCTCAACA
>CAVDFY010000120.1:0-3671 GCA_963607925.1 bacterium | reverse complement strand
AGATAGACATAAAGAAATTAAAAAAGTAATACATTTTAATTCAACTCCGGTTGGATATAAATATCAAATAAGTTTTACTATATATGTAGATGGAAATATGAGTACTTTTGATAGTCATGATATTGCGAATAAACTTGAAAAAGAAATAATAAAAGAGATTGATGAAATATATTTAGTTATAATACATGTTAATCCAATTTAGGAGGAAATTATGAGTTTTTTAGAAATATTATTAATTAGTGTATCACTTGCTGCGGATGCTTTTGCTGTTAGTATATGTAAAGGACTTTCTTTAAAGAAAATAGATATTAAGGATGCTGTTAAGATTGGTATTTGGTTTGGAATTTTTCAAGCTTTAATGCCTACGATTGGTTTCTTTTTAGGAGATGCATCTCAACATATAATTACAAGTTTTGATCATTGGATTGCGTTTGTTTTATTAGCTATTATTGGTGGAAAAATGATATTTGAATCATTTTCTCATGATGAAGAAGTTAACTCTGATTTAAGTTTTAAAACTATGCTTGTGTTATCTATAGCTACTAGTATTGATGCATTAGTAGTAGGCATTGCTTATGTTTGTGCGTATGGTAGTAAGAATGCAATTATTACTTTCCCAATGATTGGTATAATTACATTTATGTTATCTGTTATTGGTGTATATGTTGGTAATAAATTTGGTAGTAAATATAAAAATGTTGCTGAGTTTACTGGTGGTTTAATTTTAATTTTACTTGGAGTAGAAGTTTTACTTGAACATTTAGGAATTTTATAAAAAATATTTAAAAATATATAAAATATAGTATAATAAAATTGAGGTGAAAGATATGAAAAAGATAAGTACTGTTATTGTTGGTATTGTGTTTATTGTTGTAGGTATTATAGTTGGTCTTAATTCATTTGGAATAACAAATATTAATATATTCTTTGATGGATGGTGGACATTATTTATTATAATTCCTGCGATTAATGGACTTGTTACTGACGAAGAAAAAACTGGAAGCATTATTTGGTTAATTATAGGTATTGCATTGTTACTTGGATGCCAAGATTTAATTAGTTTTGATATTTTATGGAAACTTACATTACCTGCTATATTAGTATTTATTGGACTATCTATTATGTTTAATAATAATGGTAAAAAGAATACTAAAAATACTGATGACAATGAATATTGTGCTTGTTTTAGTGGTCAAACTGTAAAATTTGATGGTAAAGATTTTAAAGGTGCTGAAGTAAATGCTATATTTGGCGGAATTACAATAGACCTTTCGAATGCTAAAGTTAAAGACGGAGCTGTAATAGATGCTACTGCTGTATTTGGTGGAGTTACAATTTTAATTCCTGAAGACTTAAAAGTTGAAATTAAATCTACTTCAGTATTTGGTGGAGTTAGTGACAAAACTAAAAATAAAGAAAAGAAAGATAAAGTTACACTACATGTTAATGGATGCTCTATATTTGGTGGTGTAGATATTAAATGACAACAGGACAAAAGATTATTAAATATTTAGCAATATTATTTGCTATGATGATTATAATTAATATAATTGGTGGTATAGCAAGTGGTTTAATGAGTATTACTTCTTTATTTAATGAAACTAAAGATGCAAATGAAAATGTATATGTTTATACAGTCGAAGAGATAAATAAAGTTGATAACTTGAAGATTGTTCTTAAAATGAGTAATTTAACTATTAAGAGTGGAGACATATTTAGTATTCAAACTAATAATAGACATGTTAAACAAAATCTTAGTAATGAAATATTAATTATAAAAGAAAATGGACACTTTAATTTTAGTTCTAATAATGAAGTAATTATTACTATACCAGTAGATAAAATATTTAATAAAATTAATATTTCAATGGGTGCTGGAAATATTAACTCTGAAGATTTAGCTTCATTATATTTAGATGTTGATGCTGGTGCTGGAAATATATCATTTAATAATTTAAGTGTTACTGAAAAATTAGAATTAGATGGTGGAGCTGGTAATATTACTATCAATAACTCTCAAGTTAACAATCTAGATTTAGATAATGGAGTAGGTGAATTTAAATTTAGTGGTTATCTATTTGGTAAGAATGAAATAGATATGGGAGTAGGTAATGCTAGTTTATATTTAAACTCTGACATTAAAGAATATAATTTTTGTGTAGATAAAGGTATTGGAAATATTACTATTAATGATTTAAAAGTGTCAGATGGGTATAAAGTTAGTAATGATGAAAATGTTAAATCTATTAAGATTGATGGTGGTGTTGGTAATATCACTGTTAGTAGTAAATAAGTAGGAAAAAGCCTACTTTTTATTTTACTTATTTTATGTCAAAAAAAGATTAAAAGGGGGATTATAAAATGGCAAATAATAATTGTTCAGAGAGTACCATAAGAGTTGGTACTTTTTTCAGTGGTATTAGAGCACTAGAAAAAGCTTTTCAAAAATTAAAAGAAGAGAAAATAATTAAAGATTATAGAATGGATTTTTTTTGAAATAGACAAAAATGCTATTAAAAGTTATTGTGTGGTTCACAATGTTGATGAATTATTAAATTTAGGTAGTATTAATGAAATTAAAGGAAACGAATTATCTTATTACGATATATGGATAGGAGGTTTTCCATGCCAAGATATTAGCTGTGCAGGTAAAATGAAAGGATTTGTATTTAAAGATCCAGCGATAGGGGAAATGTGTCATATAATTGCTACTGGGGTATCTATATCTGTGTTTCTGATATTATTTGTATTACCAAGTATACTTATTGTTATTGATAGAGTGATATACAAAAAGAAAACTACTAGTTAAAATAAATCTAGTAGTTTTTAAATATGATCTATGTCTGTAAAATCATATATTTCTTTATTAGTTGTGACTATATCATTTTTATTTAAGTCATGTACATTATTATGACCTGTAATTCTTGCTATTGTTTTTAATTCTTCGTTTGTTACTGTTAAAAAATTTTCTAATCGTTTTGCTGATAAGTCAATTTTAATTCTATTTTCTAATTCTTTATTTTGAGTTGCAACACCTACAGGACACATTCCATTTTGGCAAATTCTATATTGCTGGCATGCTATTGCCATCATGGATGCAGTGCCAATTGCAACAGCATCTGCTCCCATAGCAAGAGCTTTAGCTATATCTGTTGATACTCTAAACCCTCCTGTAATCACTAAATCAATATTAAGATTATGTTCATCTAAGTATTTTCTTGCTCTATAAAGAGCATAAATAGTTGGGACACTCGTTGCATCTTTTATTAATTTAGGACTAGCAGCAGTAGAACCTCCTCGTCCATCTATTGTAATAAAATCAGGTTTAGCATATGCGATGTATTCTAAGTCTTTTTCTATTTTTCCGGCAGCAATTTTAATACCAATTGGTCTCCCGTTACTTCTTTTTCTTAAATCATCTACAAAATTTTTTAATGATTCTTTAGTATTAATATCTTTAAATTTAGAAGGACTAATTATATCTTCTTCTAATTTTTTACCTCTTATTTTAGCAATCTCTGGGGTTACTTTTGAGGCGGGCAAATGACCTCCCATACCAGGTTTTGTACCTTGACCAATCTTTATTTCAATTGCATCACTTTCTTTTAAATTTTTATCATTAAAACTATAAAAATTTGGTATTATTTCAAAAATATATTTATATGCTTCTT
>CAVDFY010000119.1:0-3785 GCA_963607925.1 bacterium | reverse complement strand
TTTCTGGATATTATAAAAGAAAAAATTGAAAATAAATATAATAATTCTGAAATAAATATAGAAAAACTTAAAACTGAAATAGTATATAAATCATTAAATAAAATAGTTGATTTAACAGATATTAATATATCAAAAAGCATTAGTCCAAGTAGTGATAACATAGTATATATTTATAATACAAACGATAATGAAAAATATACTCTTCCTTTTACTAGTGATTATTCTATTATTCCAGATGTAACTTTAGTATCAAAGATGTTAAAAGAATATTTAAAAAGTTATAATATTGATTCTTATATAGAAAAATCTAAAACAAAAGATTTTTTAAAAAAGAACAAATTAAAATATTCAGATAGTTACGAAGCTAGGAGATATTATTTAGAAAAGAATCTAAATAAAAATTATAAGTTAATACTGGATATACATAGAGATTCATTAAGACATAAATACACTTTGTATGAAAAAGATAATAAAAAATATGCAAGAATATTATTTATAATAGGTTCATCTAATGAAAATTATAAAAAGAACAAAGAAGTCGCAGAAAACTTAAATAATAGACTAAACAGTAAATATAAAGGATTAAGTAGAGGAGTAACTATTAGAGAAGATATAACATATAATCAAGATTTAAATGAAAAAATTATATTAGTTAAAATAGGTGGAATAGATAATACACTAGAAGAATTAAATAATACTATAGAAGTATTTAGCAAAGTAATAAATGATTATATAAAGGAGATATAATGGAAGAAGAACAATCAAGTAGAAATTATTTCTTAATAATTATGATATTTCTATTTATTATATTTTTAATACTTTATATAAGTGGTGAAGCAGGATATTATGAATATAAAGTTCATACTAAAACAATTCTCACAGAAGAAGCAGTAAAAGAATTTGAAAAAGATATTAGCGAAGGAAAAAATGTAAAACTAGAAAACTATATTAAAACAGAAAAAGTGGATTATTCTAATCCAATAAGTGATACAGGATATAATGCTGGACTATTAATAGAGAAATTCATGAATAAAGGAATTAAAAAAACAGTGAAAATTCTAAGTTCACTGTTTCTAGACTAACATACTAGCAGCTTTAGTATAAGTACGAGTAAGAGGCCCTGCTCCGAGTAATGTTCCTCCAAAATATCTAACTACAACTATTAAAGTATTATCTAAATTCTTATAATGTATTAAATCAAGTAAACCACGAGTCGTACCGCCAGGTTCCTTGTCACCATAATTTTTCTCTTGACCTCCAATTTTATAAGCATAGACTACATGTCTAGCTTTTTTATGTTCTTCTTTTAAACTAAATATTATTTTTTCTACTTCATCTATAGATTTAACACTATACATATATCCAATAAATTTAGATTTTTTAACTTCTATAAAACTTTCATTTAATTTTTCCATGACATAATTATATTATTAATTAAAAATAAAATCAAACATTCATTTTTAAGAATAAATTTGGTAAAATAACAAAGGAGGCATATTATGGCTATTAAATTTAATAAAGAACTAGCAAACGTACCAAAAAAAAGTGGATGCTATCTTATGTATAATAAAGATAATGTTGTTATATATGTAGGTAAAGCTAAGATATTATTTAATCGTTTAAAAAGTTATTTTACCGGTAGAGTGACAGGTAAAACTAAGAAACTGGTAAGTGAAATAGACCATTTTGAATATATAGTTACTAACTCTGAAACTGAAGCATTTATACTAGAAATAAACTTAATTAAAAAGTATGATCCAAAGTATAATATATTATTACGTGATGATAAGAGTTACCCATATATAGAATTTACTAATGAAAAATATCCACGTTTACTAGTAAAGAGAGAGATAAACATTAATAAAAAGTCTAGTCACTTATTTGGGCCTTATCCGAATGTTTATGCAGCTCGTAGACTAGTTAATTTGCTTAATAGACTTTATCCATTAAAGAAATGTGATACTATACCTAAAAAAGTATGTCTTTATTATCACATAGGTGAATGCCTTGGTTATTGTGAACATAAAGATATAGATATTACACCATTAAAAAATGAAATACTTTCTATATTAAATGGAAATGATAAATTACTTATTGATAAAATAAATGAAAAAATAAAAGTAAACTCTGAAAATCTAAACTACGAAGTATGTAAAGAACTAGTAGATGAACTAGGATACATGAAAACAGTATTTAGTAATCAATCTATAGTAGAACTTGATGATAATGTTAACAGAGATGTAATAAATTATTACTTTGATAATGGTTATATAAGCATAGTAATATTCTTTATTAGAAATGGTAAACTAGTAGGTAATAACTATAAAATAATACCAGTTATAAATGATATAAAAGAAACTTTAGAATATTATATAGCTTCATTCTATGGTAAAAGAAACATAGTACCAAAAGAAGTAATAGTTCCTGAAATAATAGACATAGAACTACTTAGTAATATAATAAATACTAAAGCAATCGTAGTTAAAAAAGGTTCTAAAAAGAAATTATTTGATATGGCCTATAACAATGCTAAAGAACAATATGACAAAGAAATAAGACTAATCTATAGTAATGAAGAACTTACTACTAAAGCAAATGATGAATTAAAAGACTTATTAAAATTAGAGAATCTTCATATAATTGAAGCATTTGATAACTCAAATCTTTTTGGTACTTTTACAGTATCAGGTATGGTTACATTTATAGATGGACTTCCTTCAAAAAAGAACTATAGAAAGTTTAAGTTATCTTTTGATAAGAATGATGACGTCGCATCTATGAAAGAAGTAATTTATAGACGTTATTTTAGAGTCTTAAAAGATAAACTAGTTAAACCTGACTTAATAATCGTAGATGGTGGCACTAATCAAATAAATGCATGTCTTGATACTCTTGAAAGCCTAGGACTCAATATAAAAGTAATAGGTGTTAAAAAAGATGATCATCATAGTCCAGAAGCAATAGTTGATGGAGATACATTTGAAATAATAAATATAGATAAACGTTCTAATGTATTTAGACTACTTAGTAGAATTGATGAAGAAGTACATAGATTCACTATCAATTATCATAAAGAAATAAGAAGCAAAGGAAGCATACAAAGTGTACTTGATAATATAAACGGTCTAGGTGAAGTAAGACGTAAAAAACTAATTAAAAAATATGGTAGTGTCTCTAAAATAAAAGAAGCATCAGTTTACGAACTATCAGAAATAATACCACAAAATGTAGCCGAAGAACTTCATGAATACTTAAAAGAACTAAAATAAAAGACTATAAAAATAGTCTTTTTTAATTGATATATTATGATAAATATAGTATAGTAAAATTAACAATGATAAAACAAGTAGCATAATATAACCTTCTAAAAAATAAAGGAGAAGCAAAATGAAAAAATTTTTTAATAAAAACAAATACTTCATATTAGTATTTATAGTAATAATAGGAATGGTAATTTATTCATTCGTAGATTATGATAAGTCTGTTAAAAATTATACAAATGCTATTGAAAACACAATAAGTGAGTGTAAGGTAAATACAATTCCAGAAAGGCAAGAGTATTGTGACAATATATTAAAAGAAAATATTAATCCTAAACCAGGCTTTTATTATAATTATTTTGAAATACATTCAAGACTTGATCTTTTAGAATATGGCTTATTCTTTATTATAACAATACCGATAATTTACTTTATAACAAAGACATTTAAGAATAGACATATTATTTATGAACTTACAAGAGAAACATATAAGAAATTTAAAACAAATTTATTTAAATTATTAAA
>CAVDFY010000118.1:0-2202 GCA_963607925.1 bacterium | reverse complement strand
ATATAAAAGATAATTATTTAAGTGAAAGTAATGTTTATTATTCAATAATTCCTGATAAAAATTATTTTGTTAATGAAGGTAATTTAAGAATAGATTATAAATATTTAGAAGATTATATGTATGATAAATTAAATTTTAGATATATTGATATTTTTAATGCTTTAAAGTTAGATGATTACTATAAGACTGATAGTCACTTTATGATTAATAAGATTGATAAGGTCGCTTCTAGATTATTAAGTAGTATGAATAATTATGATAGTATTAATTATAGTATAGAAAAAGTTGGTAGTTTTGATGGCGTATATAAGTCAAGAATACCTATAAATGGTGAAAGTGATGACTTATATATTATTAAGAATGATTCTATAAATAATAGTTTAGTTTTTGATTATAGTAAAAATAGTTATATAGATTTTTATGATAAGAGTAAACTTAATAGTAATGATTCATATGAAATGTATTTAGGTGGAAGTACTCCTTTAATTACTATCTATAATAATGATACTAGTAGTGATAGAGAGTTAGTAATATTTAGAGATAGTTTTGGTAGTAGTTTAGCACCTTTACTAGTTTCATCATATAAAACAATTACTTTGGTTGACACTAGGTATATGAGTCCTAAAATACTTGATAATTATATTGATTTTAATAATAAAGATGTTCTATTTATTTATAATATTTCTATTATAAATAATAGTTATAGTTTAAAATAAAAACAATTTACTTTGTGAGTAAACTATGTTATATTATTGTTAGTGAAGTACTTGACCCCCTGAGTCAGGTACCACGAGTTGTGTTACCTAACTACTAGTGAGTTAGGTTTTATTATGTTCTAAGATATTAATCGAAGATGATTAATAAAATAATGATTACTAGAAGAACTACTATTAGTAAATCTTTTTTCCTCATTATACCACCTCCTTATAGGAAGAATAAAATATGAAATTTTAGATTTTGAGGTGGTACCTAAACAAGCACTTCGAGATGAATTTAACATACAATAAAATTATTGTCAAAAATGTTATATTTTATTTTTTGCCTTTATTTCTTTTATAAAATAGTTGTTATGAGTAGCTTTGTTTGTAAAAATTAACATATTATTTTAGATATTAGTTATAGAATTTAATTTTTATTTAAGTTTAATATTTTATTTAATTATATAGTGTATAAATATACTTAGTAATGAAAAGTGGCACCAATGGTGCCATAATTGGCTTGAATCTTTAACATTCTTGAAATAATAAATGGAATATTGGATAAAAAAAATAAGACTAGCAATAGTCTTTTAATTTGTTATTTACATAGACCCCCCTAGGGTGTATAATATTTTTGGTGATTTAAATGAGAGAAGAATGTAAGAATTGTGGTATGTGTATGAATTCATTTCATAGAACTGAAAAGGAAACTCAAGATTTAATAAAAAGACTTAATGTTATAGAAGGACAAATTAAAGGTGTTAGACAAATGCTTGAGAGTGAACGTAAATGTGAAGATGTGTTAATACAAGTATCAGCAATAACTAAATCATTACAAAGTTTTGGTAATACATTATTAAAAAGTCATTTAGAGACATGTGTTACTAAAAAGATATTAAAGGGTGAAAATAAAGCTATAGATGAAGCTATGGATTTATTTAAGAAATTATATTAGAGGTGGAATATGCTAGAAATTAAAAATATAAGTGTTAAAATTAAAGATTCTGATAAACATATAATAAATGGACTTTCTCTTAATATTAAAGATGGGGAAGTTCATGCGATAATGGGACCTAATGGTACTGGTAAAAGTACATTATCTAAAGTAATAATGGGTAACTATAAATATGAACTTACAGATGGAGATATACTATTTAATGGCGAAAGTCTTAAAGATTTAAAAGTAAATGAAAGAGCTAAAAGAGGAATATTCTTAGCTATGCAAGATCCTACTGTTGTTGATGGTGTTACTAATAGTGAATTTTTAAAGACTGCTAGTAGAGAAATAACTGGAGAAAATATTGATTACTTTAAGTTTCTTGATGAAGTTAATAAATCAATAGAAGACTTAGAATTTGATAAAGATATGTTATATCGTCATTTAAATAAAGGTTTTTCTGGTGGTGAAAAGAAAAAAAATGAAGTACTACAAATAAAGATGTTAAAACCTAAGTTTATAATACTTGATGAAATAGATAGTGGACTAGATGTAGATAGTCTTAGA
>CAVDFY010000117.1:0-6571 GCA_963607925.1 bacterium | reverse complement strand
ATATTATAGCAACCTTACCACTTTTTACTTCTCTTATCTTTTCTAAATCTTCTATAGTTTTAACAACTATAACTTTCAAATTCATTTCTTACCTTTCCTTTTTAAATACAGTTTTTTAATTTAAAAAATTATATAATTTTGGTAATCAATTTCTCCTTCTTAAAGATTAAATATTTAAAATATTTTCTTTCATATATCTCCTAATAATATTCATTATTAATCAATGATATATAGTCAAATTAATTCATTTGATTGGGCTTTATTATACCAAAAAACGCTTTATAAGTCAATTTAGACATATTAAAAGCACTATTTCTAGTGCTTTAATTATTTAACTTGTTTAATTGATACTTTCATACTATAATCGTTGATTTTTAACTCTTCAGAAGCACTTTCATCTTCTGCAAGTGTAAGAGCTAATACTTCATCCATAATATAGTCTTTAAATTCATTAATAGCATCTTTTATTTCTTTTGGAGCATTATATTTCATATCTATTCTGTCTGAAATATCAAATCCACTTGTTTTTCTTAAGTTTTGTACTTTTGATACTATTTCACGAGCTAAACCTTCATTAATTAAATCTTGGTCTAGTGTTGTATTTATTACAACTGTTTTATAATTTAACATTACTGCTTTGTATCCATCAACTGCATTAACAGTTTTTAATACATAACTAGAGTCAACATTATATTCAGTATCATTTAATGTAATAGTTAGCTTTCCATCTTCTAATTTTTTAGAATCAGAGTCACTAATATTATTTAAGTAATCAGTAAATGCTTTAATATTGCTTCCAAATACTTTACCTACTTCTTTGAAGTTTGGTTTATAAGAAATAGTTAGATATTTAGATAAATCTTTAGTCCAGTTTACTTCTTTAACATTAAGTTCTTCTTTAAATAGACTTTCAAATTCACCAACTAATTCTTTATATTTTTCTTCGAATATTACTTCTTTGATTGGTTGACGTACTTTGATTTTAGCTTCTTCACGAATATTTCTAGTATAACTAATTAATTCGATTACTAAATCCATCTTTTCTTCTAGTTTTTCATCTATTAGAGATTCATCACATACTGGATAGTCTGCTAAATGAACACTTTCTTCTCCAGTTAATTTTTGATAGATTTCTTCACTTAGGAATGGACTAATTGGAGCTATTAACTTGCATAAACCAACTAATACATCGTATGTTGTTTTATACACTGCTTTCTTAGAATCAGTTAGTTCACTTTCCCAGAATCTACGTCTATTACGTCTAATATACCAGTTACTTAAATCATCACATACAAAGTCTTGAATTAAGTGAACTGTTTTATTTAGATCATATTTATCCATATAATTAGTTACATTTTTAATTAAGTTATTATATTTAGATAATAGCCAATAATCAATTTGTTCTAATTTATCATTACTTATATCGAAGTCTTCAGTTGATAGTTTATCAGCATTAGCATACATTGCGAAGAATGTATAAGTATTTTTAAGTGTACTAAATAATTTAGAATTTGCTTCTTTAACACCATCTTCATCAAATTTAAGTGGAGTCCATACAGGGGATGCATAAGCTATATACCATCTAATTGGATCTGCTCCATATTTATGAATTAATGAGAATGGTTCGATTGAATTTCCTTTTGATTTGTGCATCTTTTGTCCATTTTTATCTAGTAATAATTCATTAACTAATACATTTTTATATGGACTCTTTCCTGTTAAGAATACACTAATTACAATTAGAGAATAGAACCAACCTCTTGTTTGATCAATTCCTTCTGAAATGAAGTCTGCTGGGAATTGACTCTTCCATAGGGTTTTGTTTTCAAATGGATAATGATATTGAGCAAATGGCATTGAACCACTATCAAACCAACAATCTATTACTTCTTCACATCTAGACATTTCTTTACCACATTCTGGGCATTTAATATGAATATCATCTACGTATGGTCTATGTAAATCTATAGTTTTTGGATCTACTTTAGTAGTTGCTTTTTCTGCTAACTCTTCTCTACTTCCGATCATTTCCATATGACCACATTCACATCTCCATAATGGAAGTGGTGTTCCCCAATATCTATTTCTTGAGATAGCCCAATCATTTAGATTTTCTAACCAATTACCAAATCTCTTTTCACCAACGAATGATGGGAACCAATTAACTGTTTTATTTGCTTTAATAATTTTATCTTTGATTTTAGTTATTTCTAAATAATAACTTGGTCTTGAATAGTATAGTAATGGGTGATGACATCTCCAGCAGTGTGGATAATCATGATCCATTTTGATCTTTTTAAATAGTTTATCATTTTCTTTTAACCATTTAATAACTATTTCATCTACTTCAAATACATTTTGTCCTTTCCATGGGCCTTCTGTGTATTTTCCGTCTTCTCCGACTGGATTTACTACTGGGATTTGATATTTTTTACATACGTTAGCATCATCTTGTCCAAATGCTGGAGCTATATGTACTACACCAGTACCATCTTCAGTAGTAACGTATTCATCACAAAGTACAAAGAATGCTTTACCTTTAACATCTAAGAATGGCATTAATTGTTCATATTCAGTATATTCTAAATCTTTACCTTTGTATCTTTCTAAGATTTCATATTCTTCTCCAAGTACTGATGGAACTAATTTTTCAGCAAGAATAAATTTATATCCTTTACTTGATACAGTTACATAATCTTCTTTAAGGTTAACACAAAGTGCTAAGTTAGCCATTAATGTCCATGGAGTTGTTGTCCATACTAAGAAGTATTCATCTCTATCCTTTTTCTTAAATGGAACAATTACAGTATTAGCAGTAACATTTTCATAACCTTGAGCTACTTCATGAGATGCAAGTCCTGTTCCACATCTAGGACACCAAGGTACTATTTTAACTCCTTCATAGAATAATCCTTCATCAAAGAATTTCTTTAAGATATACCATTCAGTTTCAATGTAATTATTATCATATGTAATATATGGATTTTCTAAATCAATTAGTTGTCCCATTTCATCAGTTAGTCTATTAAACGCATCTACGTTAGTCCATACTGATTCTTTACATTTTTGATTAAATTTTTCAATACCATATTTTTCTATATCTTTTTTACCATCGAAGTGTAGTTCTTTTTCTACTTGTACTTCTACTGGTAAACCATGAGTATCCCAACCTATTTTTCTAATTACTTTGTTACCCTTCATAGTTTGATACTTACAGAACGTATCTTTAAGGAACTTAGCTATCATGTGATGAAGTCCTGGATTACCATTAGCTGTAGCTGGTCCATCATAGAAAACATAATTTGAATTTTTACTTCTATTTTCTATTGACTTGTTTAAGATATCATCTTTCTTCCAAAAATTAATAAGTGCTGCTTCATTCTCTTCTACTGATTTGTTTCTTAAACTTTCAAAATCTTTCATACTTTTTCCCTCCTATAAAAAAAGAATGGCACACAAGGAGTCTATAAATAGACGGTACCATCCCTCTTATTAACTTAATTATTTTAACGCAATATTTGCGTACCTATCTTATCCATAGGTAACATCAGAAGTGATCTATATATAATTTCATTTTCTAGTTTCCACCAACCACTAGTTCTCTATAAAATTCATTATATAACGTCTTCCTCATTTGTTTTGAATGAGTTAATTATAACACTAGTATTTTAGTTTGTAAAGTTTTTTATAAATCATCGGTTGATATTGTTACTAATGGTCTTACTGCAAATGCATCTTCACTATATTTAACATAGTTTCTGTCTCCATCACCAGGCGATAAAATGCCATCTACATCTAAGCCATCGATATGAAGATTTCTAACAGCATATGCTAAAGATGAATCAGTTGATGGTGTTGTTGATGTCCAGTATGATGTTGTATATATCCAATCTTTTTTAGAATTCAAACATGTAAATTCTCCCATGCCTTCGCTATCTTCTCCGCATCCTAATGCTAAAAGTTCATCCACAGAAATTAATGAAGATGATGTTGTACTTGATAAGCCTATTTTAGATATAAGTATATCATTATATGCATCTACATAATTTTTTATTTCACTTGATCCATAGTTGTTTGAACCTGAATCGAATTTTGTTGGATATAGAGCTGTACCATTTTCACTACTCTCTGTTGCTTGTAAACCATATCCTTCTTCACTTTCCTCTGCTGCTGGTCCAACCATTAATTCATTTTTAGCAAGCATTTTAATATTTGTTCCATCATTAGATATTACATAGAAGTTTTCTGTTCCACACTTTATCATATCTCCGATTGTTTCTCCAGTTCCACTCACTACTGCACATGTTTTTGGAATGTATTCTGCTTTAATATCTAAGTTACCTACAAAGTAAGTTTTTTGAGCTTGATTAGGAGTTGTTTCATCTAAATATAACCATAAAAAGTATATTGCACTTTCACCTGGCGCTAAAGGATCATTTCCAAGTATTATTCCATCAGTTAATTTACTAAACGAACTAATAGATGTTGCTGGTAGTGTGCTACTGGAATATGTACCTTGAATTGATTGTAACAATAACATTGAATCAACTGAATCGACCGCACCATCTCCATTTAAATCTGCAATAATCTGTTCTTCTTTTGAGGATACACCATTTGCATATAATTTTAGAATTTGTGATGCGTCTTCCTGATTAACAATGCCATCCATGTTTGTATCACCCATTTGATATTCTGTTCCTGGTGCAAGTACTCTTCTTCTAATTGCTATTTTTAAATGACTTGAATAAAGACTCGTAAGTCTTGCATATTCTGTATAATCTCCAGTTGGTAAGAAATCTGTATCTTCTTTTAATTTAATTGTTACTTTTGATTCTAAATTTCCTGTGTTTTCTACTTTAAATATATAAGGTGTTGCATTTGAATATGTTCCATCATCTGGATAAGGATAAATTGATGAAGGCACTGATGTTCCATCTACTTTTGTAGTACCTATTACTTGACCTATATTTGTGTAAGTTGTATCACAATCAGCATCGCTACAAAAAGATATTGCTAAGTCGCCTGTTTTTATAACATTACTTTGCCCTTCTTTTATCGAAAAGAACGATGCAAAAGAAACACCAATAAATATAATTAATAATAATCCTACTGAAATTAATAATGTAACAACTTCTTTTCTTATTATCTTGTCAATATACATATTACTCACCTATTCTCTATTTAGAATTATATAATATTTGGTTTTTTTAGTCAATTGAATGGGCAATCAAATTTGACTTATTTTGTGAAAAATGATATAATTTATACAATTTTAAGAGGGGGATAAGTTATATGAACAAAGAATTAGTTTCAAGAATGAAAAGTGAAATTAATAAATATATTACGATGATTAATGACTTACGTGAAAAATATAATAAAATGCAAAAAGAAGGCGCTAGTGTTGTTGAACTTAATAAAGTCGCAAATGAAGCACAAGCTTTATATAATACATATGGTGAACTAAAAAAAGAATTAGCTGATTATACTAATCAATATAATATTTATGCAACTGAAGCTGGAAAGAAAGTACTAAGAGCAAAAGATGCTAATGATAAAAAGTTAAAGGAAGCACATGACTCTTTTATTGCTTTACAAATTAGTTTACTTTTTAAATATCATTTAAATGCTGAAGTTAGTGAGGTTCAAGAGGAAGAAATAGAAGTTGTTTCACATACTAAGCCTAAACATAAATTATTTTCTAAGTTTCTTGCTGGCTCTTTAGCACTTGCTTCTATTGTTGGACTTGGTTGTGGACTTAGTGCTTGTCATAACAAGAACATAGATAATTCTAACAATCCAGCAATTATTCAAAATGAAGATGAAACTCCTGAACCTGATAGCGAGCCTACAATCGATGAAGAAGTAACTAAACCTGATACTACAGAAGAGGTTAAAGCTCCTGATACTGAGACAACCGATCCTTCTATAGAAGAAGAACCTAATCCTGTTAATAAAAATTATCAAACTTTAAATGATTTTGCTTATTTAAAAGAAGATTCATCATTATATGATAATAGTGAACAAGATAAAACTGAAATTGAAAAAATTGAAAAATATCAAAAAGTATTAAGATTAAGTACTGATGGTAATTATGATTTTGTGCAAACTGAAGATATGAAATATGGATATATAGAATCAACAAAATTAGAAGCATTACCTGATATGTTTGTTGAAGTAGATATTAGTGATCAAACAGTTGAATTATATAAAAACAATGATATAATTTTGACTACTCTATGTGTTACAGGTAAAGATAGTACTCCTACTCGTATTGGATATTTCCCTATTAAATATAAAACATATGATACTTACTTAAAAGGTCCTGGTTATAATAGCCATGTATATTATTGGATGCCTTTTGATGGCGGTATTGGTCTTCATGATGCAGCATGGAGAAGTGAATTTGGAGGAGATATTCATTTCAATGGTGGAAGTCACGGATGCGTTAATATGCCTCATGATGCTGCCAAAACAATCTATGAAAATGTAAGTTCTGGTACTAAGGTATTAGTTCATAATTAATAATTAAAAAAGATATTCATTATTGAAATGCATCCCTTAAAGTAGATAT
>CAVDFY010000116.1:0-2140 GCA_963607925.1 bacterium | reverse complement strand
CATAATAATACTCCTCATAAGAATTATACTATATTTTTAAGCATTAAAAAAGATTTTATAAATTTAATTTTTATAAAATCTATTATAGTAAAGTGCTATTAATATAGAGCCAACTGAATTACCAAGTATCATTATTAATATATATAGAAATGATTTTAAACTAAATAAGTTTGCTACGCTTATGTAATACATATTAGCTATACTATGTTCAAATCCACTAAGTATAAATACCATTACACACATGAATATACATGAATACTTCCCTATTTCATTATTTATTTTTTTGTAATTGTTAACTGCTATATACATAAGTATTCCACATAATATAGATAAAATAAATATACTAAGTAAGTTATCACTAAGTTTTAAATTTACCAAATCTACTGCTTTAGTACTAACACTTTTAAATCTAGTAAGTAATACTAATCTAGCAACTAAGAATGTACCAATAAAATTACCAACTATTGTTATTAACAATTCATAAATATAATTGAATTTATTTATAAGAACATAACCAACTTTACCAGTAAATAAATTCATTCCATACATACATATTACAAGTAGTCCTATTGAAAATAAGAATGCACCAACTATATTATTATCAACTCTCAAATATACTGTACCAGCAATACCAATCATAATACCAGCAAATATACTTTTAATTAAACAATCTATATATTTTCTCACTAGTCCTCAACAAAATTTATAGTACAATTATTTTCTTCAAGTAAACAGAAAGTTTTACTATTTTTATCAAATCTAAAATTATATTTTTTATCTCTAGTAGTTAATATTACTTCTTCATCATTTTCAGTATAATCATAATCATATGATTTCTCTATTTTATTAGTTCTCTTACTATTTTCACTTACTTGTTCTTTTGTAGTAATAGTTAAATTAAATAAATTATTAATTTTAACAGTCATATCATCACTTACCCAAGTTTTTTGATAATCAGGAATACTACTAATGCACATAATAAATCCAACTATAAATAACACTAATTTAATAAATTTACTAGAAGAAGTTGGCTTTTTCCATACTTTTCTAGATATAGGAGTTATTGTTAATATAGCAGAAATTAAAATAAATAAAGAACCAAATGGATTATAATCCATATATGCTATAGCTACAAATATCTCATAAACAGCTAAACAATTATAAAATTTATTTTTACTTTCAGGATGACTACTTACTTCAATAAAACAATCATATAACCATCCTATAACAAAGAATCCACCTGTAAATAAATACAAAAATCCCATACCAATTTTACCTTGAGCAAATTTATGAAGCCCAAATATTCCACCAAACATAGTTAAAATTATATGATCTTTTCCATTATCTACATTTTTATTTTGAGCATCGAGTTTATCATATTCACTAAAACTATTAATATATTTTTCATACTTAGTTTTATATTTTTCTATTTCTTTTTCAGTTGCTAAAGCTGTATATTTTTCATAATATTTTTGAGCTTCAGCTCTATATTCTTTAGTTGTAAAGTCTTCAGTAGAAGCTCTTAATAATCCTAACCATACTTCTTTATTATCAGCATATCTTTCACTTAAAGAATAATATATATCATATGCTTTACCATATTCTTTAAATTTAAGATTGGCTTTAGCATTTTTAAATTCTTGTTCTTCATCTATTTGACCAGCCATTAAATGTTTAACTTTTTTAACTTCATCGTCAATAATAAATTCATTACCACAATATTCACATTTAGCTTTTTTACTATCCTCTGATATTTTTATTTTACCTTTACACTTAGGACACTCAGTATTAATTAGTTTCATAACCCCTCCTACTTTTTATTCCATCTAGCCTCTAATGTTATATTACTACTAACAATTGAATCGAAATTATATTTAATTCCATTATTATACCATCCAGCAAACTTATAACCCTTTCTTACCGGATCACTAGGAGCTATAACATTTTGATTTTCAAGAACAGTCGCAGTAGTATTTTCTTCTCCGTTATTATAAACAAAAGTAACTACAAATTCTAATCTATAATCAGCTTTTAATTTAACACTACCATTAACTTTATAGTTACTTCCAACATATTCACCATTTTCATCTTTCCAACCAATAAAATAATATCCTTCTTTAACTGGCTTTGGAAGCACAAC
>CAVDFY010000115.1:0-6072 GCA_963607925.1 bacterium | reverse complement strand
GCTATACAATTAGTGAATTTTAATATTTTTTACATTTAAATTGTTTGAATTTTTTTTATATAAGTGATTTAACGTTTGTTTAACATTTAAAATTCATAATATTTTACTAATTTTAGAATAAATTAGTATCTAAAATATTTCAATGTTCCACGTGGAACATTGTTAATAATTATATCACCTAGCTTTATTTTTTTATAAAATTACTGTTAGCATTAAATCATTATTAATTGAATATATTGTTTATTTTAGATTAACATATTGTTAGTAAAAAATAATTTACTTATATTTTTTTATTATATATTATATTAATAAGTGGAAAAACATCATTTTTAAATATAATTTAAAAAATACATGTTCCACGTGGAACATGTTAATTACTTATTTTCTTTAGCACTTTTTATTGTTTTCTAAGGATATAAACAATCTATTTTTTTTCAAATCCTGTACTTTTACACAATTTTATGCAAAACATATTTATTTATGTTCCACGTGGAACATTGTTAATAACTTTGCTTTTTTATTTCCCGGGAAATATTTTTTTTTTTTCCACGTGGAACATTTAAAAAGAAGAGTAATAAATTACTCTTCTTCTATAGAATTTTCTTCTTTTTCGATTACAGATATTGAAGCTACTTTATTTTTATCTTTTAAATTAATTAATCTTACACCTTTTGTTACTCTTCCCATTTGTGAAATACTATTAATATCCATTCTAATAATAATTCCATCTGATGTGATTATCATTAGGTCTTTATCATTATCTGTTGACTTAAATCCTATAACATTTCCATTTTTTTCTGTAATATTAATTGTTTTTACACCTTTACTGCCTCTTTTTGTTTCTCTGTACTCTTCTATAGCTGTCTTTTTACCATATCCATTTTCTGTAACTACAAGTAATAATTTTCCTGGTTCTGATATTTCCATTCCTACACATTTATCATCTGATAAATTAATTCCTCTAACACCTGAAGCAGTTCTTCCCATTATTCTTATTTCTTCTTCACTGAATCTAGCCATTCTACCATTTGATGAACACATTAATACTTGATCATTTCCTGTTGTTTTCTTTACTGAAATTAGTTCATCATCTTCTTTTAATGTAATTGCAATTTTACCACTTTGTCTTATATTATCAAATTCTGATATTAATGTTCTTTTTACTAATCCATCCTTTGTACTAAATAGCAAACATTTGTACGTTTCGTTTTCATTTATTCTTATTATTGTGTTAATTTTTTCATCTTTTTCTAATGATAATAAGTTAACAATTGGTAATCCTTTTGCCGTCCTTGAATATTCAGGAATCTTGTATCCTTTTAATCTATATACTTTTCCTTTATTTGAGAAGAATAATATATAATCATGAGTATTCATAGATAATAGTTGTTCAACATAGTCTTCCTCAGTTGTTGTCATACCTTTTACTCCAACTCCACCTCTATTTTGTACTTTATATGTGTCTTTTGGAGTTCTCTTAATGTAATTTTTGTTTGTTATTGTTACAATTATTTCTTCTTGAGGAATCAATGATTCATCTTCTATATATTCTATTGCACTGTTATCAATCTTTGTTCTTCTTTCGTCACCATATTTTGCTTTAATTTCAAGCATTTCTTGTTTAATAATTGCTAGTACTTTTTCTTCACTTGCTAATATTGATTTATATTCTTCGATTAGTTTTAAGATATTTGCTAATTCTTCTTCAATTTTTTCTCTTTCTAATCCAGTTAATCTTCTTAATTTTAATTCTAAAATTGCATCTGCTTGAATTTCACTAAATCTATATTTTTCAATTAATCTTGCTTTAGCTATTGAATCGCTTTTGCTTTCCTTTATTATTTTAATAATATCATCTATGTGATCTAAAGCTATTTTATATCCTTCTAAGATATGTGCTCTTGCTTCTGCCTTTGCTAAATCAAATTTTGTTCTTCTAATTATAATTTCTTTTTGATAATCTACATATTTTGAAATGATATCCTTAATTCCTAATGTTCTAGGTTGTCCTTGATCCAGCATTAAGAATATGATTCCAAACGTTGATTGTAATTGTGTATGTTTATATAAATTGTTTAATACTACATTTGCATTTGCTTCTTTTTTAAGTGTTACAACGATTTTTATACCATTTTCAATGTTTGTTTCTTCGTGATAATCAGCAATTCCTTCTAATACTTTATCTCTAACTAATTCTGCAATTCTATTTTTTAAGTCTAATGTATTAACATTATAAGGTATTTCTGTTATAACTATTCTATTTCTATTATTTGTTTCTTCTATTTCTGCTTTACATCTAATAGTGATTGTTCCACGTCCAGTTTCATATGCCTTTTTTATACCACTACTTCCTAATATAATACCGCCTGTAGGAAAATCTGGGCCTTTGATATAGTTCATCATTTCCATAGTATCTATCTCAGGATTATCTATATATGCAACACATCCATCAATTACTTCTCCTAAGTTATGTGGTGGAATATTTGTTGCCATACCTACTGCTATTCCCATTGTTCCATTTACTAAAATATTTGGAAATCTACTTGGTAAAACTACTGGTTCTTTTTCTGTTTCATCGAAGTTTGGTGTGAAATCAACAGTATCTTTATTAATATCTCTTAATAATTCTAAGCTTACTTTAGCAAGTCTTGCTTCGGTGTAACGCATTGCTGCAGCTCCATCGCCGTCCATGTTACCGAAGTTTCCATGGCCATCAACTAACATATATCTATAACTGAAGTCTTGTGCCATTCTAACCATTGCTTCATAAATTGATGAATCTCCGTGTGGATGATATTTTCCCATAACATCTCCGACAATTCTAGCACATTTTCTGTGTTGTTTGTCTGGAGTGTAACCTGATTCATACATTGAGTAAAGAATTCTTCTGTGAACTGGTTTTAAACCATCTCTTAAGTCTGGAATTGCTCTTGAAACGATAACACTCATTGAATAATCTAAAAATGAATCTTTTACTTCTTTTATTATATTATTTTGTTCTATCTTATCCATCTTAACCTCCTATATATCTAAGTTGCTAACATATATAGCATTTTCTTCTATGAATTTTCTTCTTGGTTCTACATCTTCACCCATTAAAGTTGTGAATATTTCATCTGCTCCCATTGCATCGTCAACAGTTATTTTTCTTAGGATTCTGAATTCTTTTGACATTGTTGTATCTCTTAATTCATCAGCATCCATTTCACCTAAACCTTTCATACGTGTAATTGTGTATTTTGCGTTTTCAGGTAATGTTTTTAAATATTCATCTCTTTCGTTTTCATCTAAAACATATTTAATATTTTTACCATATACAATCTTGAATAAAGGTGGTTGAGCTGCATAAACATGTCCATTTTCAACTACAGGTTTAAAGAATCTGTAGAATAATGTTAGTAGAAGAATTCTGATATGAGAACCATCTACATCGGCATCGGTCATTATTATGATTTTGTCATATCTTAGTTTTGATAAGTCAAATTCTTCTCCAATTCCTGTACCAAATGCTGTTACTATAGTTCTTATTTCTTCATTACTTAATGCTCTATCAAGTCTTGCTTTTTCAACATTTAATATTTTTCCTCTTAACGGAAGAATAGCTTGTGTCATGTAATCTCTACCTTTTTTAGCAGAACCACCGGCTGAATCTCCCTCGACTAGGAATATTTCTGATTCACTTGGATCTTTACTTTTACAATCTGTAAGTTTTCCATAGAAATTAGTTATTTCTAAGTCGCCTTTTCTTCTTGTTAACTCTCTTGCTTTTTTAGCAGCAACTCTAGCTCTAGATGCAAGTAGTACTTTTTCCATTATTGCTTTTGCTTGGTCTGGATTTTCAAGTAAGAATTTTTCAAATCCTGCACCAAATATGTTACTTGCTATTTTTCTTACTTCTACGTTTCCAAGTTTTGTCTTTGTTTGGCCTTCAAATTGTGGATTTGGATGCTTACAAGATATTACCATTGTGATTCCTTCTTTAACATCATCTTGTGTTAATGAATCATCTTTGTCTTTAAGAAATCCATTACTTCTTGCGTAATTGTTAATAACTCTTGATAAAGCAAGTCTAACTCCATCTTCGTGTGTTCCACCTTCAACGGTGTTTATATTGTTAGTGAATGAATACACATTGCTGTTATATCCATCATTGTATTGCATTGCAACTTCTATGCTAATATCATCTTCTGAACCTGATACATCTACAATATCATCATGAATAACTTTTTTGTTTGTATTTAGTAGTTTTACGTATTCAACAAGACCTCCATTATATAAGAATTCATCTTTTTGACCACTTCTTAAGTCACTAAGAATAATTCTAAGTCCTTTATTTAAGAATGCTAATTCTCTGGATCTTGTTTTTAATGTTTCGTAATCAAATGTTGTTGTTTCTTCAAATATTGTTGGATCTGGTTTAAATGTAACAGTTGTTCCTGTTCTATTTTCATCACAATCGCCTATAATTTCTAGACTTTTTACTGGATGACCACCATTTTCAAATCTTTGATGATATATCTTTCCATCTCTATATACTTTGACTTCTAACCAACTTGATAGAGCATTAACTACTGATGCACCTACGCCATGTAGACCACCAGAAACTTTGTATCCTTTACCACCGAATTTTCCACCAGCATGTAATACTGTGAATATTGTTTCAACTGTTGATATTCCTGTTTTAGGGTGTATTCCTGTAGGCATTCCTCTACCATCATCTTTAACAGTTACACTATTGTCTTCATTTACTATAACTTCAATATCATCACAATATCCTGCTAATGATTCATCTACTGAGTTATCAACAATTTCCCAAACTAGGTGATGTAATCCTCTAACACCGGTTGTTCCAATGTACATACCAGGTCTTTTTCTTACTGCTTCTAAGCCTTCTAATACTTGAATATCATTTACGCCATATTCTTCTTTCATTTACTCACTCCCTCATCTAAATCAAATATTTTTGCTTTTTCTACTATTCTTTTATTAATATTTTTTAAATCTGTTGTTGTGATGAATACTTGTATGTTTTTATCTAATGATTTAAAAATATTGTTTCTATTTTTTTCATCTAGTTCACTGAATAAATCATCAAGTAGTAATATAGGCTTTATATCATATTTTTCTATAAATATTTTGACTTCTGCTAGCTTCATTGCTAAAATTATTAACTTTTGTATCCCTTGTGAACTATATTCTTTAGCATCATTTACATTTTGACAAAATTTGTAATCGTCTCTATGTACTCCAAATGAAGTCATTCCTATATTTATTTCTTTATTTCTATTTTTCTTTAGTTCTTTTAGTAACTTTTCTTTATCATTTATTTTGTAGTCAGATTCATACTCAATATTTATTTTTTGACCTTTAATATAGTTTTTAAAGATATCGTTTATATATGAATTGATTAATTTAATATAGTTATTTCTATAACTATAGATTTTTAGGCCTTCTTCAACTATTTTTTCATCTAATATATCTAAATATCTGGAATCTAAATTATTATTTAACATTATTTTTTTTAAAAAGTCATTTTTGTTTTTAATTAATGTGTTGTAATTATTTAAATAATAAATATATTCTTTGTGTAGTTGAGATATTTGTATATTTAGATAATTTCTTCTAGTGTTTGGTGATGATTTAATTAACTTTAATTCATCTGGAGAAAGCATTATTATCCTATATTGAGAGATAAAATCACTAAGTTTTCTTTGAATCTTTGTGTTAATTTTTGTCTTTTTTCCGTTCTTATCAAGATATAATTCAAGATTCTTTTTAGGACCGTAATCAAAATAGAAAACTTTTATTTTAAAAAAATCTTCTCCTTCTTTAATAATCGACATTTCATTATTTGTTTTAAAAGATTTTGCTAAACTACCTAAATAGATAGATTCGATAATTGTTGTCTTTCCAATTCCATTTTTACCAATTATGATGTTTAAATTTGAAAAATTATCAAAGTTTTTTTTCTTATAATTTCTAAAATTTAGTAGTTCTATTCTTGTAATATTCATTTTTAAACCTCATTAACCCCTTTTTTTTGATTTTTCTATCATTTAGGTACACCTACAC
>CAVDFY010000114.1:0-3470 GCA_963607925.1 bacterium | reverse complement strand
GCAAATTCTTTATCAGCTTTTTTTCTATTGTTTTCTAGTTCTTTTCTTGCCTTTTCTATTTGTTTTTTGCTATTATTAATTTTGGTTCTAGCACTTGATATTTCTTTGTATGTACTTTTTTCTTGTTTTAATAATGTGTTATATCCTTCATTTAATTTCTTTAAATTTGATTCTAAAATAGATAATTGAGTTTTAAGAGCAGTTGTATCTCCACCAATACTTTCTAAATAAGTAATATTCTTTTTTATGGTAGCGATTCCATCATTTAATTTTTTCTTATTAGTTTCTATTTCTTGTTTTTTAGTTTTAAATGTATCTTTAGCTTTCTTTTCATTATTATTTAGTTTTATTAAATTACTGTTAAGAGCTTTTTCATTTTTGTTTATTTTAGTTTCTGCGTCATCTAACTTTTTATACGCATCTTTTTTCTCTTTATTATATTTATCTATATTATCATTTAATTCTTTTAAAGCATTGTTCTTTTCACTGTTAAATCTTGTTTCTATAAAATCATTTGTTATTGCTTCTAGTTTATCTTCTTCAGTGTTGATAAGTTGTTCATATCTTTTTGAATAAGTACTTTCATTATTATTTAGTTTTATATAGCTTTCTGTATAGTATTCACTATCAAAATTAGTAATTAGTGAATACATATAAAAATTTACTTTACCATTTAATAATTTAGTGCTTCCTCTTTCTCTTGAAATATATAGTGGACTTTTTACAAAACCTACTATTTTTAATGTCTTTTCTTTAAGTGTATCATTATCTATAGTTATGGTGTCCCCTATTTTGTAGTTTCCTAGATCATTATTCTTTTCTATAACACATTCAGTATTTGTTTTCGGTAATCTTCCTTCTACCACAATTACTTTGTTCATTTTTGAATTAGGATCATAAGAATGAACTTTCACAACGTAATCATCATCAATTCTAATTAATGCATCTACACTATAAGAAGGTTCTACATCATATCCTTTTTCTTTTAATATATTTATTTCATCTTTAGTAATTCCCCAAGTTGACATTAGATTAATATCATATACATTTTGTTTTTTAAAGTATTCATCTACACTTTCTTCCATATTAGGAGAAGTTTGTCTTATACCAGTAAAGAAACCTACTCCTAAAAGTACTATTGCTAGAATTGATAAGAATCTTTTAAATGTTTTTTTGATACTTAGGAAACTTTGCTTAGTTAGTGTTTTCACTACCATTCAATCCTTTCTATATCAACTGGTTTTTTATTTATTTTTACTTCTTCTACTTTTCCACTCTTAAATTTTATTACTTTATCTGCCATTGGAGCAATAGCTGTATTATGTGTAATTATAATTACTGTCATTTTTCTTTTTCTACATGTGTCTTGTAATAGTTTTAATATTTGTTTTCCTGTTACATAGTCTAGTGCTCCTGTTGGTTCATCACAAAGAAGTACATTTGGATTTTTGGCTAGTGCCCTTGCAATAGATACTCTTTGTTGTTCACCACCTGATAGTTGTGCTGGAAAGTTATTTAGTCTATCTTTTAATCCAACGTTTATTAGTGTCTCTTTTGGTGAAAGAGAATTCTTACATATTTCTGTTGCTAATTCTACATTTTCAAGTGCAGTAAGATTTTGAATAAGATTATAAAATTGAAATACAAATCCTATATTTGTTCTTCTATATTTTATTAATTCTTTTTTATTATATTTAGTTATTTCTTTTCTTGCTACTGTTATTTCTCCACTTGTTGCTTTATCCATTCCACCTAAAATATTTAAAGCAGTTGTTTTTCCTGCACCTGAATGTCCTAGTATGCAAACAAGTTCTCCTTGCTCTATTTCAAAATTAACATTATCTAGTGCTTTAATTTCTATATCTCCAGAATTATATGTTTTGCTTACATTTTTAAACTCTATGTATGCCATAATTATCACCTAACTTTATATTATCATTTTTCACACAAATAAAAAAGTAGTATTTTCTACTACTTAATTTATTCTATTTTATTGATTTTGATTCATATCAACAGTTTGTGGTCTATCGATTTGAATTTCTTGATGAACTGGTTCGTTTACTACAACCGGTTCTTCTGGTGCAGTCTCTGGTGTAATAAATGTTGGTTGTTTTTCTGGAACAACTACTTGTGGTTCTTCAGTCACTTCTGGGATGATATGTGCTTGTGGTTCAGTATTATTGTTTCCAATTGGACCATTTGCCATCATATCATTTACTGGTTGTGGTTGAGTTTCTGCTACCATTGGTTCTTGTGTTTGAACAGGTTCAGCTTCAGTTGTTGCTTCTACTAGTTGTTCGTTTACTACAGGTGCTTGAGCTGTTTCCATTGGCATTTCTGGTGTAACATTTCCATTTACTAATGCTGGATTTGGTACAGCTTGTGCAATTGATGGATCATAATCAGCATGAATTGGTTCATTTTGAGCAGGCACTGGTTCTTTACTTTTTTTACCTTTTTTAATAATTGTGATAATTATAATAATTACAATTAGTACTGCTGCTGCAATTCCACCATATAATATATAATAATTTGTCATATTTTTTAATTCGAATGAGAATTCAATATTACTCATTTGACTTTGCATTAATGACCAAGTTAATGTTTTACCATCACTTGATACATTTGTTGCATTATTTGTTAATGCTTTTTCTGGTAAATTTACTATATAACTAAATTCCATTTCTCCAGCTAATCCCATAATATCTGAATCAATTCCACTATCATCAGAGTCAGTTGTACCTGGTGTTGATGGAGTAGTTGTTGTTGTATCATCATTTGGTGTTGTTGGAGTAGTTTTATCGTCTCCTGTACTTGGTGTTGTTGTATCTTCACCAGTACTTGGCGCTGTTGTTGTTAAATCATCAGTTACAGCTAGTTTTTTATCATTTTCAGTTAATGCTTGACTAGTTGATGTGTCTCCTCCATCGCCGGCTCCTACATTGCTATCATATTTAAAATTAGCAGTATATTTATTTTTTAAGAAACCTTTTTCAACTTTAAATAATACACTATCATCAAAATCTTCTTTAAAGTAATCACTTATAGTTACTTCTTTTCCAGTATCATTTGATATTTTATCAATATTATCATATTTTTTTGATACAGAAATTCCTGTATATCCATTTTCTTTTTTGTCTTCTACTGTTACTCCTCTTTCTTCTAAAGCTTTTTTATTTTCTTCAGTAAAGAAAGTTGAACTATCAGCTGACTCTAATAATTTGTCTGATATTAAATATGATCCTTCAAATACCATACTCTTATCATTATTAATTGTCATAGTATTTTTGTATTTAACACAACCTGTCATTGTAGTTAAAATCAATAATACGCCTATGACTTTTTTTAAATTCTTCATACAATCACATATCCTTTTCAACTATTTTCTTAATTAGATTATAACACAACAAAAAATATTTTAAATATTTTTTTATAAAAAAATAACATTTATGTGTAAAATTACATAAATG